>JBEBGG010000315.1:0-2189 GCA_040081555.1 Vicinamibacterales bacterium | reverse complement strand
GATCTCTACAGCCGTGCTCTGGCCGAGTATATCGCTAGCCTGGATTTCCACGTAGCAGAGATCGCCTAAGAATTTGTCGATCCTGGCCGCCCCTCCGACACACCGGGCATGGCCGAACGCCCCGTCGCGTGCGTCTGCCCAATGCGTGCCATGCCGACGCTGCTGCTCCGCAAAACTATTCTATTTGGTGCGCCTATAGAGGCTTTGCGAATTCCTTGTTGGGGTTAGAATTCAATATTTGCGTGGAGGCTTGACTCGAAGCACACGAAGTAGTAGCATGCAACATGCCTTTAGGAGCACCAAAGGACATAAGCGACTGCGCTCTCTACTTTCTTGATCCCAAGTCGCCGAAGCAGCGACAATACGAAGCCCTCCGCGCGTACTTCGTGGAGGAGCAACCCTCGGCAGAGGTGGCTCGCGCCTTCGGTTACACCCCGGGCTCGTTCCAGGTGATGTGTCACCACTTCCGCAGAGATCCGAGCCCCAACTTCTTCGTCTCGACACGCCCCGGCCCTCGTGACCAGCCCAAGAAAAGCGCTGCTCGTGAAATCGCCGTTTCGATGCGGAAGACCAATCACTCGGTTTACGAGATCAGCGAGGCGCTCAAGAGCCAGAAGATCCCATTGAGCCCCACGGCTGTGCGGGAGCTGCTGCGCGCAGATGGATTCGCCGCTCTGCCACGACGGCTCGACGAAGAGAGGCCCGGACGCCCCCGTCCCACCGTCCAGCCCACGGCTGATGCACGTGCCTTCTCCTTGACTCCGCGCCAATTCGACACGCAGTGCGGCGGGCTGTTCCTCTTCATCCCGGAGCTTGCGCGGCTCCAGCTCGACGAGATTGCTCGCACGGCTCGCCTCCCCGGCTCGAAGATGGTGCCAGCAGGTCATGCACTCCGATCGTGTCTGGCATTGAAGCTCTGGTCGTTGGAGCGGAAGAGCCACGTGATGTCACTGGTTGCCGATGAGGGCTTGGCCTTCTTCGCCGGACTCAACGCCATTCCGAAAAAGTCGTTCCTCTCCGAGTACTCGTCCCGAATTGGCAGGAGCCACACAACCCGCATCCTCGAAGGGTTCCAGCGGTGCGTTACTCCGGACGGATTGTACGACGGAGAGTCGTTCAACCTGGACTTCCACTCCGTTCCTTTCCACGGCGAGGACGAGATGGTGGAGAAGCACTACGTCTCGATGCGGAGCCGTAGCCAGAAAAGCGTCCTCGCCTTCTTGGCTCAGGATGCGGCCGGACGCGCCTTCTGCTACTCGAATGCGGACATCCGAAAGGGCGAGGAGTCCGAGGAAATCTTCCGCTTCATTTCCTTCTGGACGAAAGCTCACGGGTCGCCTCCGAAACACCTCGTTTTCGACTCCCGGCTCACCACGTACCCGAAGCTCGCACGATTGGATCGCGATCACAAGATCACGTTCATCACCTTGCGCCGAAAGAGCCCCGCTCTCATGCGCGAGATCGCACTCTTGCCAGCATCAGCCTGGCGAACCGTGGAGCTGGACGTACCCACCAGGAAGTACCGCTTCCCGCGCGTGTTCGAGCAGACGACGAAGGTCGCCGGCCGCGAGTATCGCCAGCTGTTCATCCTGGATCTCGGGCACGAAAAGCCGACCATCCTGTTGACCAACGACCGCGACGCCGCGACACCTGCTCTGATCACTCGCTACGCGCAGCGGATGCTCATCGAAAATGCTCTGTCCGACGCCGTGCGCTTCTTCCACATCGATGCGCTGTCCTCCGCCGTTGGACTCAAGGTGGACTTCGACATGTCCCTGCTGGTCATCGCCAGCGGGCTGTACCGACTCCTGGCGCGGAAGATGCGTGGATACAGCGATGTTCAGGCGCGAAAGGTCTTCCGAAACCTGTTGAACATGCCGGCCACCGTCGATGTGCGTGCCGACGAAGTGGTCGTGCAGCTCCACAAGCGGACCCACCTCCCACTCCTCGTCGATGCGGGCGTACTGGATGCGCCTGTGGCGGTGCCGTGGTGGAACGGCATGCCCTTGCGGATCACGTCATGAACCAGCCGGCTCGTCGAGCCCTGAATTCTTAGGCGAATTGTCGTGCGTGGAAATCCAGGCTAGTCCAAGTAGCGAGACGCCACGGGGCCATGAAGGCAGTCGTTTTTGCTTGTCCCATCCTGGCGCTCTTAGCGACATCAATGTGGCGTGCTCGACGGCTTCTCG
>JBEBGG010000143.1:0-8600 GCA_040081555.1 Vicinamibacterales bacterium | reverse complement strand
AGTCTCGACCACGACACCAACGAGCACTTGCGAGAGCGCCATTTGCGTCTTCTGGCGCTGCGCCGAGGAATAGAGTCCCAAGAGATCGTCCAGGACACCCGACACACTGCTGCCGCGAGCGACGCAGAGCACGAGGCGGCCGCTTCGGGCGGCCTCGAGCGCCACCGACATCAAGTCCGCGCTCATCATCGTATCAAGCACCAGGACGTCCGGATCCTCGCGAAGCGCGGCTTTCGACAGTTCAAGGGCGCGATCGAGGCTGGGCCCCGCTTCGCGCTGGCTCACCAGTGACGCCTCGCACTCGTGAATCGCGGTCACTTCGCGTTCAATCGCAATGACGTGCACACGTCGCGTGCGGTTGATCACGTCCACCAGCGCCGCGACAAGTGCGTGTGCGTCGCCGATGCGGGGCGCCGCAACGACAACCAATCCTTCGACGCGTGCGACGAGCCCCTCGACTTCACGCGAGAGGCCAAGCTGACGCGAGGTCGGCGGACGCGTCGGCACTGACCTGAGCACGAGGCCGGGTCCGCCGTGGTCTCGGAAGCTCGTGCACCGGACACGCCCGTGATCAGGAAATTCCCAAAACCACTCTCGCCCGCCAGCGACCGCTGAGGCGCCGCCTCCCGGTGCGCGCATCAGTATCGTGTCAATCTGCAGTGCGGAGAGCGGCGCCGCGCCGTCCAGCGCGCAGAGGTCGTCGTCTCGGCGGAACCAGGGCCTGGCTCCGGCTCTCAAGTACAGCGTTGTCGCGCCTTCAGCAAACACGGCCTGGAGCAATCGCTCGAGCAGATCGGCACCGGCATCGCTCTGTGCGGCGACCGGCGCCTCTGCCACGGGCGGTGCGCCGGAGAGTACTGGCAGCGCCGATGCATTAGTAACCGGCGGCTCCGCGGGGGCCGGGCGGTCGCGCCGGGGAGAAGGCGGCAGGGCAACGCCGCGATCAGATTGCCGGGTGCGCGGTGGAGGCGACACAGGCTCGTTGGCCGTCACCGGCGAAGAGGCGGGCACCGCCCGGAGCCGGCGAATTTCAACACCAAGCGCAGTGCCTTCGTTGGTAGCGGTGACGCGGAATTGCTCCCCGGGAAACTCGGTAGATTCGGCGAGGTCGTACTGCACGGCGCCAAACTGCGTGAGCACGTTCTGAGATTCCGGCGGCAAGAGTTGGCCGATGACGTCGCCGATGGCGTCGGCGGTCAGGCCGGTGCCGGGAAGGTCGATCGGCCCGGTCGGGGATGAGACATACGGCTTCTCACCCGCCTGCAGCACAAGGGCGTGACCACCAACCGACACGACGGCCCGGAGAAGCGACGGAACCAGACTCACGCCATCACCGGCCCGGATCTTACTGCTCTGCTTGGCGAATCGCCATCAGCTCTGAGAGAAATCGGCGCGGCGAAGTCGTGTTAGCATCCCTCTCGGTCCCCGCAAGATGCTGCCCTCGAGCACGGTCGAGAACTACCTCAAAACCATCTATCTCGCCCAGTTGAGCCAGGCCTCGTTGGAACGATTGGTTCCGATGGGGCGAGTCGCCTCAGCCCTTGGCGTCGCGCCAGGGACGGCCACAACCATGATCAAGGCTCTGGCGGAGTCCGGCCTGGCCGAGTACGAGCCCTACGTTGGCGTAAGGCTGAGCAGCGCTGGCGAGCGGCTGGCTGGGCTCGTTCTGCGGCGTCACCGCCTCGTGGAGCTCTTTCTGGTCAAGGTCATGGGCATGAGCTGGGCGGAGGTGCATGACGAGGCCGAACAGCTCGAGCATGTCATGTCGGACCGTCTGATCGAGCGCATGGACGAGATGCTGGGGCGCCCAACCCACGATCCACATGGCGACCCGATCCCGACCGCCGAAGGGCGCATGCCGAGCGATCACTTCGAGAGCCTCTTGTCCTGTCCACTGCGGACGCCGCTACGGGTCACGCGCATCGCCGACCAGGACCCGGCATTTCTCCGGTTCATCGAACGGCATGAGCTCAAACCGGGACAGCCGATTGAAGTGCACGCCCGTGACACGGCGGCCGACGCGGTCACGCTGCACGGTCCTGGACGACCGGCGCTCACAATCGGCGCAAGGGCGGCGTCGAAACTGCTAGTGGAAGTGACGGCTCGATGAGGGCCGCCTGTCGGCGCGCGGGCGCCACAGGCCTCCCATACCTGGCGGTCGGCCTGGTGATCGGCGCCGCCGTGCCGGAAGCGTGGAATCGTTACACCAAGCCGACCAACTGAAGTGGATCGTCGATGGTTAAGTCCCTCGGCCTTAGCTCGCTCATCGGGAACCCGTGGGCACCAAATCCATAGCGCGCCAGGCACGCGGTCGCATCAGCCGCGTGCGCCGTTTTGCAGTCGATGATGGAGTCACCAACCAGCAGCGTGTCGGCAGGCGTCGCGATGTCGGCCATGAGGGCCTGGAGACCTGCCGGGTCGGGCTTACGTGGAAAAGGCCCGTCACCGCCAAGCACTCGGCCGCCGAAGTGCTTAGCCAGGCCGAGCGCGTCGAGGATGACCCTGGTCGGGCCGATCGGTTTGTTGGTCAGCACCGCCAGCGGGGCATAACCCTCCAGCCGCGTGAGCAAGTCTGGGATGCCGTCGTAGGGGCGGGTGTGGCGCAGCAGGCGACCGTTGTACACCCGCAGGAAACGCTCCAGCGCATCGGCAGGCTGAAGCACCCCCGCGGCCGTGAAGGCGCGGGCGACGAGCGTCGCGGCGCCGTCACCAACCATCCGACCAATGGCTTCTTCGCTGTGTCCTCTCCCGCCGCATTCCTCGAGGACCAGGTTAGCCGCATCGGCCAGATCCCGGCGCGAGTCGACGAGCGTGCCGTCGAGGTCGAAGACGATGAGATTGAAACGACGGGAAGCGATGTTACCGGCCCTCGCTGTATTCCGCGTAAGAGGTGGGTGTTTCCCAGACCTTGACGCGCACCACCGGCAGATGCTCGCTAGCAGCCGCGTCGAAGATCAGTTTGGCAATGCGTTCGACTGTCGGATTGCTGTCGACCAGGAAGATCGGCTCGCCGAGTGCCTGCAGCGGCTTCACCAGCGGGTCGTCGTGGCGAAGCACCATCTTGTGATCGAGCTCGCGGTCAATCCAGCCTTTGACAATGCGCTTAATGTCGCTGAAGTCACAGACCATGTTGCGGCTATCAAGATGGCTGGTGCGGACCTCGATCTCGGCGACGGCATTATGCCCGTGCGGGTGTTTACAGACGCCGTCGTAGTCGAGGAGGCGATGGCCGTAGCAAAAATCGATGCGCTTGGTGACGGAATACATTCCGGCTCAGCCTACCAGTAAGGTCCAATGGGTGCCACGGGTGTCAGCGGGCGCTGTCGTGCGCGGCTTTTCGATTCTCACGCCGCTGCCGCGGCAGGCCCGCCTCGTTGATACGGGCACGGCCGTCTCCGGAGTGGGCATCGACCTCGACGCTGAAGGCGCTCGGCAATTTTCGTGTCCACAGCGCCGACAACGACGCTCTGCAGCGGAGAGGCGTGCGCGAGGATCATTCCCGGCCCCAGTCGGTGTTGATCTGGAGCTTCTGCCCAGCCAAGGGCAGTGGGGGGCGAGGGGGCGCGTCAAAGAGACGGCGGTTGACCCGGAACAGAAGCTGCAGCAGTTGGCCTTCGTCGGGTGCCTGAATCACAAGGACGCCGGCGCCGTCTGCCGGCGGGAAACGCCGGTCATCCAGATAGTCGCGATCCAAGGTGATGAGCGTGCGACGCAGCTGCTGTGCCAGCTGATAGTGGCGAGCGTCTGCAGCGCGCCGCAGGAAAGGGTCCTCAAGGACGAAGAGGACATCCCAATGCAGTTGGTTTCGCATCGCGGCAACGAGACCGGCCGGCACGTTGGCGTCCGCGTAGATCCGTGGGCTCGGCTCCTGCCAAGCCGATTCCCGCGCCAGTTCCGACCACTGTGTGCCCATTTTCCGCAGAAGGCGCGAACGAAAAATAGCTTAACATCGAGCGCCGTGGACACTGCAACGACAACCGACTACACATGGCTCTGGTGGACAGCGGGAAGCGGCGCCGCGCTCGTGGCGCTCTGGCTGTTGGCGGTCTGGATGAAGGGACGGCCGTTTGCGACCGGAGACATTTTCCGCGCCAGCCGGTTGAGCCGAGGGAATCGGCTCCTGCCTACACAGGTGCTCATTACACGGACCAGCGTCGTGCACTTTACACCCGCGTGGATCGGGCGGCAGGAAGAGTCGATTCACATGGCCCACATTGCGTCTGTCAAGATCCAGACGGGGGTGCTGCTGTCCGATGTGCTCATCGAGACCAGCGGCGGGCAGAGCCCGATTCGCTGTCACGGGCATAGAAAGAGCGACGCCACGCGGATGAAGTTGCTGATCGAGCAGCATCAGAACGACTACTTCCGCGCCGGCGGCACAGCCGCTGCTCGGGGCGCAGCGCTCTCGAGCCCATCGTCCGCCCCAGACCACGCGTAGGCGTCCGCCCACCTTCAGAGGAGCAGGCCGCGAGCCGACAAGGTTCGACTACGAAATCCAGCCCGGCAGCCGATAACCGTCCAGAGGATGGACGACGCAATCTTGGGAGCACGGCGGGAACGGCCGGCAGTGGCGATGCGTCCGGCAGGCGTGGCGGAGCCCGATGCGCAGTTCCGCGCGCCGGTGCAGTTACCGTTACGTGGGAACGTGGCCACTCTCGATGAGCAGTCGCCGGCAGTACAGCGCTTTCGCGAGATGATCGGGCGAGACGAGAAGATGCAGGTCGTCTTCGAGTGGATTCGCACGGCCGCCAAGTCGGACATCTCAGTTCTGGTCCTCGGACCCACGGGCTCTGGCAAAGAGATTGTCGCCCGGATGATCCACGAATTGAGCCGACGCGCAGCCGCGCGCGTGCAGGCGGTCAACTGTGCCGCGCTGCCAGACTCGCTCTTCGAGTCAGAACTCTTCGGCTACGAGAAGGGCGCTTTTACCGGTGCGCACGAACGAAAGCCCGGACGCCTCGAGCAGGCCAACGGCGGGACGCTCTTCCTCGATGAAATCGGCGACCTGTCGCTCATTGCCCAGGCTAAATTGCTGCGCGTCCTCGAAGAACGGCGTTTCGAACGCCTTGGTGGTCAGCGCGCCATTGCCGTCGATTTTCGCCTAATCTCGGCGACCAATCGCCCTCTCCAGCAGTTCGTGCAGGATAGCCGCTTTCGTGAGGACCTCTACTACCGGGTCAACGCCTTCGCGATTCGTCTTCCGTCACTGCACGAGCGACGCATCGACATCCCAATGCTCGCCGAGCGCTTCCTGTCGCGTTTCTGCGCTGCGCAAGGCCTGCCCCTCGACGCCAAGTCGTTCTCTCGCGACGCGCTCGATCTGCTCACGGACTATCCCTGGCCAGGCAACATCCGTGAGCTGGAGAGCACGGTGTCCCGTGCGGCGTTGTCCACGCCCGGCCGCCTGATCCGTGCGCAGGAGATCGAGTTCCTGAACGCGACACGACTGTCGATGCCGCCGCTCGCTGGGCGCCTGCCGTCCCTGGCCGAAGCGGAGCGCGCGCACATCGCCCGCGTCCTCGACGTGGTGCACTGGAACAAGAAGGAGGCGGCCCGCGTGCTCGGCATCAGTCGTGGCACGCTCTATCGCAAGATTGACGAGTACGGTCTCGAGGCCGAACGAGACGCCGAGCGGCTCGCCGCCATCGGCGCCTGATTTCTCTGAACGCCTGCGTTAGCATAGGGCGCGGTGCCGCTGACCAGGCCGATTCGCGAGGTGTTGAGGGCCACACCCCGCGCGAGTATCGTTCGCATCGCGCTCGATGGCGCGCAATTCCCCTATGTCGCGGGCCAGGCGGTCGTTGTTGGCGCCCACGGCGGCCACCACCGACGTCCCTACTCACTGGCCGATTCACCCGAGATCGCGAGACAGAACGATTGCCTTGAACTGCTGGTAGGCCGGAATGGTCAGGATGGCCACGACGTGCCCTTTTCCTTGCACGCCGGTGAACTCATCGACATCGAGGGCCCGTTCGGTCGATTCACGTTACCCCAGTCCGCACCCGAACGCCGGTTTCTGTTCATCGCGGGTGGCACAGGCATCGCGCCGCTCCGAGCGATGTTGCGAAGCGCGCTGGCGATGCCACATGACGAGATCGGCGTGCTCTACAGTGCGCGTACGCCAGATGATTTCGCGTACGAGGCCGAACTCCGTGACCTGGCGGCGCGCGGTCAGATCGAGTTGGAACTGCGTGTGACGCGCGATGAGTCGCTCGGCGCTTGGAGTGGCAGCCGCGGACGCTTCAGCGGCGTCGACCTGGCGCCGCTGGTCCATCGTCGGGAGACGCTGTGTTTCGTATGCGGTCCGCCTGCGCTGGTCGAGGAGATTCCGAAGGCACTCGAGGAATTGGGCGTGCCGCGGCCCCGGATCAGAACGGAAGAGTGGGTCTAGTCGTCACAGCCCCATGGCGTGATACCCGCCATCAACCAGCAGCACTTCACCGGTAATACCGCGCGAACCGCTCCCGATCAGAAACAGCGACGCATCGGCGATCTCGCTCAAATCAACGTTCTTCCGGAGCGGCGCCTTCTCTCGGTACACGCCGAGAATGCTCGAAAATCCGGAAATGCCTGCCGCCGCGAGTGTCTTGATCGGCCCCGCAGAAACTGCATTCACGCGAATATTCTTCGGGCCGAGGTCAGATGCAAGATATCGGACAGTCGACTCAAGGGCCGCCTTGGCCACACCCATCACGTTGTAGTTGGGAAACACACGGTCACTGCCAAGAAAGGTGAGCGTCAACACTGCCCCGCCGCCGCGTTTCTCGAGCAGCGGCAGGCAGGCGCGAGTCAGGCCAATGAGCGAATACGCGCTGATGTCGAGGGCAATGCGGAAGCCGTCCCGCGTGGTCTCAACAAATGGCGCCGACAGTTCGTGATGCGGGGCGAAGCCCGCGCCATGGACGACGAAATCCAGCCCCCCGAACTCCCGATCGAGGGACGCGGCCACAGCCCCCATCTGCTCGTCACTTGCCACGTCGCAGGGCAACACGATCGCGTCCTTGAGTGTCGCGGCCAGCTCGCGTACGTTCCCTTCGAGTCGTTCACTGGGGTAGGTCAACGCAACCCTGGCGCCAGCCGCCGACGCCGCCTGGGCGATGGCCCACGAGATGGAACGCTTGTTCGCGACCCCGACGATGAGGCCGGTCTTGCCGGTGAAATCGGTCATGGTAGGAGCTTACTTCGAACGTCTGCGCCCATCGTTCTGACGCTGGGTCGCGCGGCCCGATATGGGAGGACGACCTGATGGCCTGGGCCCGGTCCCGCGACCATGGCCGCCGCTGCCGCCCAAGGCTTGTCCGGTCGAACGATTACCGCGGTCGTTGCCGTTGTGCGAGGGGCCGCCACCGAAGGCACCGCCGAAACCGTTGCCGCGGTCCTCGCGACCACGAAAACGATTCGGGCGCCCTCCGGGCTGGCGAATGGTGAACTCTGTCGCTTGACGGGGCATCGCTGGCTGACCATCGACTCTCGGCAACTGCGCACGAATCAACGGCCGATGGGCCGGCCCCTCTTCTATGCGTTCGACGCGCGGCGGCGACGGCGGCGGATCAGTGAAGACCTGATCGACCTGTTGGTGATGGGCCGCCCGCACCTCACGGCTCGCCGGCAACTCGCGGGCGTCCGCGTCCGTCGGCCGGGCAACCATCATCTCAATTTCGCTGGGGCTACCGGGCGCAACGCGCCTAGGCACGGGAACGCCTATCCGGGCGATCACCGCCGAATCGGACTTCTTCCGCACGCGGGGTACGCGTGCGTGCTTGTAATCATGTTCGGCGTCGCAGGTCCCGCAGCGGGTAAGCCGGATGTCGTCACCAATCATGGCGACCACAGCGTGATTCGTGAGACGGCGCTCGCGCGGACAGTAGTCGTCCAGAATGTCACCAAGCCGAGGCTGGCGCTGCTGCATCAAGAATGCTCCCGACGGACTCAGGCTGGCGGGGAAAAACTGGCGAAATGCGACGTCATACTAGCAGAGCTGGAATTTGTCAGGCAAGAGAGCTGAGCCAGGTTTCAGCCTCGGCCATCGCCGCGTCGACGGCACCAGGCGCGGTGGACTGCGGGGTCCGCTTCGCGGCGACTGATGCTTGCGGCGTGACTCGCGCGACCACATCCGCACTGAAGTATTCAGACGCAATGCGCCATTCCTCAGCGGACAGCGAATCAAATTCGCGCCCTTCGGCGACGAGTTTCCGGACGAGAGCACCAACGATCTCGTGCGACCGCCGGAAGGGAACGCCCTTGCCGACCAGGTAATCCGCAACATCGGTCGCCAGTAGCAGCCCGGACGCCGCCGCGCCGGCCCGCTTCCCCGACGGCGACGGCGCGCTGCTCATCGGCGGGCTCGCCGACAGCGATCTCGGTCCGCATGTCGAGCGCCTCATCGGCCAGAGCTTCACGACCTTCGACGCCGCCGGCGTCGAGAACCGCTGGGAAGCGAGCGCGAGTTCTGCGCCCGGCGGCGTGCTCCTCATCGGCGGCACGATCCCCGACGGCGTTGGCGGTCGCACCGCCACGGGCTCCGCGTTCTTCATCCCCACCGAGACGCTCGGAGCACCGACGCGCTACGACACGCTCCTGCCGGTCGCGCGCGCCGGGCA
>JBEBGG010000033.1:0-30207 GCA_040081555.1 Vicinamibacterales bacterium | reverse complement strand
GGCTGAAGGAAGGCTACTGCCTGATGGTCGGTGGCCCGGAAGAGGTCTGTGCCAGGCTCGAACCGGTCTTCTTGACGCTCGCACCGACAGACGGCTATCTGCGGGTCGGCAGCGCTGGGGCCGGACACTACGTCAAGATGGTGCACAACGGCATCGAATACGGGCTCATGCAGGCCTATGCCGAAGGGTTTGAGCTGATGCACGCCAGCGAGTACCAGCCGGACCTGGCCAAGGTTGCCTCGCTCTGGATGCATGGCAGCGTCGTGCGCTCCTGGCTCCTCGGTCTCACCGCGAGCGCCCTTGCCGAGGATGGAGAACTGTCGACGCTGCGTCCGTATGTCGAAGACTCCGGTGAGGGGCGCTGGACTCTGCAGGAAGGCATCGACAAGCGAGTACCCTTGCCGGCACTGACGGCCTCGCTGTTTACGCGATTCCGGTCGCGGATTGACAACTCCTTTGCGGAACGGCTCCTGGCCGCGATGCGCAACCAGTTTGGCGGACACGCCGTGAAGAGCGTCGACATCGGAACATCGCATGGCCGCTGAGGCCATCGTCGTTGAGCCGGTCACGCTCGTCATCTTCGGGGGCGCCGGAGACCTGGCGCACCGCAAGCTGCTGCCGGCCCTGTACAACCTGCACGTCGACGGACTGCTGCCAGCGCAGTTCGCCGTGGTCAGCATCGGTCGTCGCGACTACACCGACGAGGTCTACCGGAAGGACGCTCGGGAAAGCATCGCCAAGTACTCTCGTCGCAAGATCAACGAGCAGCACTGGGCCACCTTCTCGAAGGGCCTGTTCTTCATCAACGCCGCGATCGAGTCGTCGGAATCATTCGCAACCATCGGGTCGAGGCTCGACCTCATCGAGCACGGGCGCGGCGTCCATGGCAACCGGATCTTCTATCTGGCGACTCCACCGGCGATGTTCGAGCCAACGGTGCAGCAACTGCATCGTGCCCGATTCATCGGTCCACCGGACAGTCCTCAATTCAGCCGTCTCATTGTCGAGAAGCCGATCGGCCACGACCTGGCCAGCGCGATGGCTATCAACGATGGCCTTGCCGCAGTGTTTGACGAAAAGCAGATCTTCCGAATCGACCATTACCTCGGGAAGGAGACGGTACAGAACATCCTGGTGCTCCGTTTCGCCAACAGCATTCTGGAGCCCGTTTTCAACTCGCGGTTCATCGACCATGTGCAAATCACGGTCGCAGAGTCGGAGGGCGTCGGCACTCGCGCCGGTTACTACGACCAGTCGGGTGCGCTGCGCGACATGGTGCAGAACCATCTGTTGCAGCTGCTGGCCCTGGTCACCATGGAACCACCACACTCATTGAACGCGGACGTGGTTCGCGACGAGCGGCTGGAGGTGATTCAGTCCCTGCGCCCCATCACCGACGAAGACGTCGACCGCTACGTCGTGCGCGCACAATACGGTGCCGGACTCGATGAGCACGGGCAGCCCGTACGGAGTTATCGAACGGAGGGTGGGGTGCCGGGCGCGTCGCGCACAGAGACGTACGTCGCGCTCAAGGTGTTCATCGACAATTGGCGCTGGGCCGGTGTGCCGTTCTTTCTGCGAACGGGCAAGCGGATGCCACGGCGGTGCAGCGAGATTGCGATTCAGCTCAAGGACGTCCCGCCCATTCTGTTCAACGCCCGGGCCCGACAGACGCTGGAGCCGAATGTGCTGACCATCCGGCTGCAGCCAAACGAAGGCTACGCCCTGAAGATCGCGTCAAAGGTGCCGGGGCCTCAAGTGGCGATTGAACCGGTCAGCATGGACTTCACCTACAGCGAGGCGTTTGGCGGGGGCACTTCGCCAGAGGCCTACGAACGGCTCCTCCTGGACGTCATGGTTGGCGACGCCACATTGTTCATGCGGCGCGATCAAGTGGAAGCGTCTTGGAAGTGGCTCGCGCCCGTACTCGATCGATGGGGGGCGCTTGGCAATGCGCCGATCCCGCAATACACCGGCGGGTCGTGGGGCCCGGTCGAAGCAGACGCACTGATCGCCTCGACAGGGTCACGCTGGCGGACGCCGTAGGACGGGAGTCGTCGATAGCCTGTCGGTGATGTAGCCGTCAGAGGGCGGTCGTCAGGTGTCCGCCTTACCTCGTTGGCCGACTTCTGAATGCCGACTTTCGACTGACGGATATACTGCCCAACGTGTCCTCCTCATCGCTGCAGGCGCTGCTGGCGCGCGCCGACCTAGTGCTCGAGCGCGGCCGCGGTGCCGACGCCGTGCAATTGCTCGCCCCCGCGCTTCGTGCCGGCACGGCGACGCGAGACGAGGAGCTGGCCCTGCGCGTGGCGTTGGCCCGCGCCTGGCTCTTGCAGGACGACCTCGAGCAGGCCGCGACGGCACTCGGCCGCACACCAGACGCATTTCGCGACACTATCTCGGCCTCCCGCCTGTCGGCGCTGTGGCGTATGCACGGGCGCCTCGCCTCGGCGCGCGGCGACCAGTCCAGGGCCATCGCACTGCACGGGCGGGCCCTGAAATGCGCCGAAGCGGCGCACGACTCACACGCCATCGGTCTCGCGCATTACGAGCTCGGCCACTGCTACCGACAAGTCGGCGATGTCGCGACCGTGCGGGAGCACATGTCGAAGGCGGCGTCGGCACTGCTGGCGGCCGGTGATCGGCGGCATCTGGCGCTGGTCCATTCCCTCTCGAGCATCTCGCTCGCCCAGGTTGGCCGTTTCGACGAAGCCATGACGGCACTGCAGCAGGCGGAACACTTGGCCGAACGTGTCCGGGCCGACGATGTGGTGGCGACGGTCTGCGGCAATCAGGCCAACGTGCAGATGTTCGAGCACCGCTACGACAAGGCCCTGGCACTGGCCGAGCGGAGCGTCTCGCTACACGAAGGCCTCGGCTCCGGCCACGGCCTCGCCGTGGCCCTAGCCACACTGGGGCAGATCTGCGTGCGCCTCGGCGACCTCACCAGAGCGGAACAGGCACTCAATAGGGCGCTTGCCGTCCGGAGCCCAATTCAGTTTCATGAGACGACCGGCGCGGTGTTTGACACGTTGACACAGATCCATATGATTCGCGGCCGCTACGACCTGGCCAGCGAATGCCTGGGCCGCGCTGGCGACGAGTACGGCGCCTACGGCAAACAGACCAGCCGCTGGTACGAATGGTCAGTGAAGGTGCTCAACGCGCGGCTGGCTCTAAAGCGCGGCGCGGTGGATGAAGCGGTGGCGCTCGCCACGGCCATCTGTACCGCCAACGCGCCGCCGCTCTACGTGCTGCAGGCGAGACTCATTGCAGCAGAAGCGCTCGCATCCAGCGACAAGCTCGCCGATGCAGAGGCACAGCTTAGCGCCGCCGCCAACGGACTCGATCCGCGGGCCGAACCTGGCACATGGGCGGAGTATCTTCGCATCCGGGGTTCGCTGCACGAGCAGCGGGGGGCGGCCACAGAGGCTTACCACGACTTCGCACAGAGTGCGACCTTGCTCGACCTCCTCGGAGAGCGCTACCAGACGGCACTGAGTCAACTGGCCATTGGTCGCCTCATCGCCCGTACCGGCGCGCGGACCACGGCGGAACGTCACCTGGATCGAGCCTCGGCGGTGTTTGCCAAGCTTGGCGCCGAACGCGACCTCAACGATACGCGTGCCGCGCGAGACCTCCTGACCGCAGTCGGCACCGGCGAGGACATCGTCGCATCCGTCGAAGCCGACGATGCGGTGGTGCGGAGGATCGTGGAGGCAGCGGCGCTCCCCGAACTCCTGGGCCGTGAGACCACCGCCGCGATGCTGGAGACCTCATCGGCCGATGCGGCCGTGCTCTTTGTGGAGACCAACGACGGCGGGCGGCGCGTCATTGCGTCGGCCGGGTGCGACAGCGCTGCGGCGGCGGACCTTATTCGCACCGCGGAGTCTCGTAGGGACCGCCGTGGGCTCTTCCAAGATGCGCTCGGCAGAGATGCGGCCGGACCGCGTGTGGTGCTTGTCGTCTCGCCACGCCCGCTGGGAGGATTCATGATTCGGCGTCTGCGCACGATCGCTGCGGTTGCTCGGCAGGGCTACGCGCTCTGCGCGGCGCTGGATCGATCGGACCAGACAGCGGCCGGCCCGCTCATCGATCAGGCTCTTGAGCCACTCTTGCCTGGCTTCCTGTCGGCGAGTGCGGCGATGGGGCGCGTCACCGAGCAGATTCAGCGCATGCAGGGTAACGATCTGCCCGTGCTCATCACCGGCGAGAGTGGCACGGGCAAGGAGTTGGTGTCGCGGGCAATCCACGTGGGCTCGCATCGCAGCAGCGCCACGTTTCTGCCGTACAACTGCACGACAACCGGGCGCGACTTGGCCGACAGCCAGCTATTCGGGCATCGGCGCGGGGCGTTCACCGGTGCCGTGCACGACTCTCCTGGCCTCATTCGCACGGCCGCCGGTGGCACACTGTTCCTCGACGAAATCGGCGACCTGACGCTCGATGTCCAGCCAAAGCTCCTGCGCTTTCTCGAGCAGTCCGAGATCATGCCCGTTGGGGACACCCGTCCACAGCTGGTCGACGTCCGCGTGATCGCCGCGACCAATGCCGACCTCGAACAGCGCGTCGCCGAAGGTAAGTTCCGCGAAGACCTCTACTATCGGCTGAGCGTCATCCGCATCCATGTGCCACCCCTGCGGGAACGACGCGAGGAGATTCCGCACCTCACTGCATTCTTCCTGAGGGAAGTGTCCGAACGGCTGGCAAAGCCCGGCGTCAGCCTGAGCTCAGACGCCCTCGACGCCTTTTCGCAGTATTGGTGGCCGGGGAACGTTCGTCAGTTGAAGAACGAGGTGCAGCGGGCCGTCGCACTGAGCCTGCCCGGCGGAGTGGTGGAAGCGTCGCACCTGTCCCCGGAAATTGTGGCCACACATGCCACCGGGACAGCCGGCGACAGCCGGCCCGGGCGCCGCCAGTCAGTCCAGCCACAGCAGCTGGGGGCGGCGGTCGATCAACTGGAACGAGAGATCATTCAATCCACTCTCGACCGCACAGGCGGCAACGTGTCCGAATCCGCTCGCGTTCTCGGGATCACGCGTCGTGGTCTGTACCTTAAGCTCAGACGCCTCGGCCTCGAGTCTGCACTCGGGGAGTGACCGACCAGCCAACTCGCTTCGGATACTTGCTATCCTCTAGAATCGTAATTGGGATACAAAGTATCCATGATCTGCCTGGACTCTCGGCCGATTGAATCGCATCAATAGGCCTGTTTTCAACTATTTGCAGAGATCATGGGTAGAAGCGACGTGCAGGTTCGGGTACGGTGCGGAAGTTGATACTCATTCTGGGCAATCCATCCCCGCGGAGTGCCAAAGATGATGAGTCAGTGGACGCCCCAGCCAGCCAAATCGACCGCCGCGCTTCGCCAGGAGCGTTCCACGGAACGTCGAGACCTTGCGGTACCAGCTCGGCTCACGTGGAAGGATCAGCGCGGCACGGTTCGCTTTGCGAGCGTTGTAACCAGAAACATCAGCGAATCCGGGGTCCTGGTCGAATCACGATCGCCGCTGTCTATCCCGCTCTATCGCCTGGTCCAGTTTCAGCTCGAGCGTGACGCCCGAGACCAGAAGGACCTGCCGGCTTCACTTCACGATGGCCGGGCCCTCTCGGCTGTCTACCGTATCGAACCACCGGCGTATTCCGGCGCTCGCTTCGCGATGGCCCTTCGCCTGCTCGTCGATCCCAAGCGCGCGGCTCGGGGCTTGGACGCCATCGGGCGGTCACGCGCAACCGCGTAAGACGGGTCCCACAAGACCGCTCTATATCCCGTCCTAGTTGTTCGGTGCCTCGACCCTCCCGAAAAGCAACTAGGGTGCTAGGCCAGCGGGCATCGGCGGCCATACTGCGACGAAATGTGTCAATGACGTGCGGCGGTGCGGCCATCGGAATCAGATCGCGCCGTCGAAAAACGCTCTAGGCTCTGGTGACCGCCTGCCTGGTCCGCTACAATGCTTGCGATGCATTCAGCGCAACAGGCGCCGCAGTGTGTGTTCTGCCGGCAGAAGCCGGTGGTCCCCGCTTGGCGGCCGTTTTGTAGCGACCGATGCAAGACGCGGGATCTGGCCAATTGGGCCGATCAGTCCTACCGCATTCCGAGCCAGTCGCTCGACGACGCCGCGCCGGACATCGACAGCGACGGGTCCGATGATCCGCATTCCTCCTTCTAACTTCTGCCTTCTCCTTTTCTAGAGCATGCCTGACACGCTGAGCATCACCGACAACCGCACCGGGAAGAAGTACGAAGTGCCAATCCAGGATGGCACCATCCGGGCGATGGACCTTCGCCAGATAAAGAGCGGCGCCGACGACTTCGGGCTGATGACATATGACCCGGCGTTCACCAACACCGCGAACTGCCGAAGTGCCATCACGTACATCGACGGCGACAAAGGCGTCCTCATGTATCGGGGATACCCGATTGAGCAGCTGGCGGAAGAGAGCGACTATCTCGAGACCGCCTATCTGCTCCTCAAGGGCGATCTGCCGACCGCGGGCCAGCAGCAGGCCTTCACCCAGAAGATCACGATGCACACGATGCTGCACGAGAACATCAAGAAGTTCATGGAGGGCTTCCGCTACGACGCCCATCCCATGGGCATGTTCCTCAGCACCGTCGGGGCGATGGCAACGTTCTATCCGGACGGCACGAGGATCTTCGACGCCGAGTCGCGGGCGCTGCAAACGCACCGGCTGATTGCCAAAGTGCCGACCATCGCCGCCTATGCCTTCCGCCACATCACCGGCCGCCCCTACATCTACCCTGACAATGACCTGAGCTTCACCGGCAACTTCCTGAACATGTTGTTCAAGCTGCCGGCCGAAACCTACCAGCCCAATCCAGTCCTGGCGCGCGCGCTCGACGTGCTATTCATCCTGCACGCCGATCACGAACAGAACTGCAGCACGAGTGCCATGCGCGGCATTGGCAGCTCGCATGTGGATCCGTATTCAGCCCTGGCCGGCGCGGCCGCCGCGCTCTACGGCCCGCTGCACGGTGGGGCGAATGAAGCCGTGCTGCGCATGCTCAAGGAAATCGGCTCCATCGACAAGGTCCCAGAGTTCATCAAGAAGGTGAAGTCGGGCGAAGGGCATTCCCGCCTTATGGGCTTCGGCCACCGCGTCTACAAGTCGTACGATCCGCGCGCCAAGGTCATCAAGCGCATCGCCGACATGGTGTTTACGGTCACAGGCAAGAATCCGCTGCTCGAGATCGCGCTCGAACTCGAACGCATCGCCCTGCAGGACGACTACTTCGTGACCCGCAAGCTCTATCCGAACGTCGACTTCTATTCCGGTCTCATCTACCAAGCCATGGGGTTCCCCGTGGAGATGTTCCCGGTGCTCTTCGCGATTCCGCGCACGGCGGGCTGGCTGGCGCAGTGGTCGGAGATGCTCGACGACCCGGAACAGAAGATCGCGCGCCCGCGCCAGATCTACACGGGTTCGGCGCCACGCAGCTACGTGGCGCGCGACAACCGGCAGTAGCGGGATGACCAGACTCTGCCTTCTGCTGACGCTTGCTCTGCAGGCGTCAGCCCCGGTGCCGGCGGCGCCGGGCTTCGAGGCAGGCAGAGCCTGGAACCATCTGCGTGAACTGGTGTCGCATGGTCCCCGCCCAGCGGGTTCTCCGGCCCTGCAGCGCGACCGCGACTACATCAAGACACAGTTGCTCGCCATCGGCGTACCCGTCGTCGAACAGCGCTGGGACGCCGCGACGCCGGCCGGCAAGGTCCACATGGTCAATCTGATCGCGACCATTCCAGGCAAGCGAGCGGAACGGCTGGTCATCGCAGGGCACTACGACACCAAGCGTCTGCCGAATTTCGTCGGCGCCAACGACGGCGGCAGCAGCGCGGCCTTTCTCGTCGAAATGGCACGTGTCCTCAGGGCGCGCACCAATGCGCTGACGATGGAGCTGCTATTCCTGGACGGCGAAGAGGCCGTCGGCGCTTGGCAAGGGACTGATCACACGTACGGCAGCCGCCACTACGTGGCCGAGGCCAAGCGAAGCGGCACTATCGGGTCGCTCAAGGCGCTGGTGCTGGTCGACATGATCGGCGACCGCGACCTACGCATCATGCGCGAGCTGCACTCGACGCCGTGGCTCACTGACCTCATCTGGACTGCGGCCGAGCGCCAGAACGCATCGTCTGTCTTCGTTCGCCAAGCAAGACCCATCGAAGACGACCACCTCGAGTTCCTGGACGCCGGTGTTCCAGCCGTGGACATCATCGACCTTGACTACCCCGCCTGGCACACTGCCCAAGACACGCTCGACAAGCTGAGCCCGAGCAGCCTGCAAACCGTCGGCGACGTGCTCCTCGCCGCGCTGCCGTCAATCGAAGCTCGGCTCTCGTCCGCGCCACGATAAGTTTGGCCCTCGACCGCTCCCCTATCTGTCGTCGAGCGTGACCCTCGCTCGCCCCCCGTACGGCGCGTAGGCCCTGGGGCCGATGCCGACCACCTCGAGCGACAGCCGGTCGCCGTCGACCTGAACTACAAGGAAATGGAGTGGGTTGTCCTCGACCGTTGGGCCAGGCTTCATCAGATGTTCGACTCGGACGTTCTGAGCCGCATTCAAGGCCGTGTACGTCCGAAGATCCGGCTCGCCGACATAGCGATAGATGGGAGCGCCGCCCCCGCCCGTGACCACCGCGTCCATCCGGTAGTTGACGCCCGCATCCGTATATCGCTCGACGAAATGATCCAGCAGGTGGTCGTGCCCAGTCAGGAGCATCCGCACGCGATGCTTCCGAAAGAGCGGCATGTACAAATTCCGGATGGCCACCGTCGACGGCTCGAGTTGATCGGGCGCCTTGTCGCCTGTGCCAGGCATCGGGTCAGCCGAGGCACCGCCGTGAGGTCCAGACGAGAACGGCGGGTGGTGCATGAACACGATCACGTGGCGATAGCGCCCACGGTCGAGGCGCTCGAGCTGATCGGTCACCCATTCGAGCTGAAGCGAATCGGAGGCAATGTTCGAGTCAAAGGCGATGAAGAACGAATTGCCGTAACCAAACGCGTAGGTGAGATAGCCCCCGAGCCGGCGAGGCGCGCCCTCGGGGGGAATCAACCGGGACATCGCCGTGAGCGTGTTATGGAGGCCGAGTGCCCGCCCGTGGTCGCCCTGGGGCATCGGCGTCACATCGTGGTTCCCGGCCGAGAAGAAGTACGGCAGGTTCGCGCCCTTGGTCAGCCGCTCGATGATTGGCGAAAAGCTGACGTTCCACCCTTCGGCATCCTGTCCGCGAACGACAGCATCACCGGACTGGAGCACAAATCGAATCGGGAACGTCGATGAAGCACGTTCCTTGACCGAGGCCAGCATCAAATCCATCAACCGGCTGTGCTCGGGATGAATGCGGTCTCCATCGCCGGGCTCACCCAGAATCCCGCTGCTACGGGTATCACCGTAGGCGATAAACGAAAACCTGGTGACGGCAGCCGACGCCGCCTCAGACGGCAGCGGCGTCGCTGGCGCCGCAATCGGATGCACGGCAACAAACGTCGGTGGCGCGGGCAACCCCCGCTGCGTTGCGACCACCGCACCGAGCACCGACACGACCAGCACACAGATGAGAATGGACGGCCGCCGGCGAGACACGGACATGTGGTCCGATTCTACTCACGACAGCGGCCCCCGATTCAACGGCGTGGACCGGCCGCCAAGCCCGCTGATCACGACGGGGTTCGGCGCAACCTAGGGTTCGAAAGCGGCGTGAAGTCCGCACTCCTTCTTCGTCGCCTCTTCCCACCACCACCGTCCGGCCCGTTCGTGCTCTCCCGGGTTGGTCGGCTTGGTGCACGGTTCGCAGCCAATCGACACAAAGCCGCGATCGTGCAGCGCGTTGTAGGGGACGTCGTGCTCCTGGATGTAGCTCCAGACCTGCTTCGACGTCCAGAAGGCGAGCGGATTGAACTTCACCAGCGGACGGTCGGTGCTGCCGAAGGTGTAGTCGAGTTGCACCACCGGCACTGCTGCGCGCGTGCCTGGGCTCTGGTCTTTGCGCTGGCCGGTCATCCACGCCTGGAGCGGCGCGAGCACGCGCCTAAGCGGTTCCACCTTGCGGATGTCGCAGCACTCCTTGTGCCCATCCTGATAGAACGAAAACAGCCCCTTCTCGCGCACCAGCGCTTGCACCGCGTCGGCCTGAGGAAACACGACATCGATGGCGATGCCGTAGCGCACGCGGACCTTCTCGATGAACTGATAGGTCTCAGGATGCAACCGGCCCGTGTCGAGTGAAAACACCTTACACGGGAGGCCGGCTTTGACGGCCATATGAATGAGCACCACGTCTTCGGCGCCACTGAAGGAAATGGCCATCCCTGGGGCATATTCCTTCAGCGCCAGTGCAACGATTTCCTCGGGATTCACCGAGGCATAACTGGCCGCAATTGCGGGAAGCTCAGACAGATTGAGAGACATCAAGCGACCGTAACACGGAGAATGCGGCGTGCTAAGATTTTTTCTCAGAAGGAGCCTCCAATGCGCGAGCTGCGGGACGATGGGCGCTATGTCCCTTCATCGCGCCCACGAAGCCGGCTGGTCGGAAGCAGAAAGCCCCGGTTCGCGAGCGTCAAGCCTCCGTGTCCCGAGCGGTCTCACGCTGAAACGCCAGGACGCCCGCAGTTCTGAATCTACGTCCGAAGCATGAACCTCCTACTGAACGACCTGCCGCCGATCCACTGGGCAATGGCTGGCGTGGTGATCACGGCCACCACGCTCGTGCTGCTCTTGGTCGCCAACCGGCGCCTCGGCATTTCCAGCGGGCTCGAGGATCTCTGCAGCCTCGTGCTCGAGCGGCCGTACTTCCGCCGCAAGGCCGTGATCTCCGGACGCCGATGGCGATTGCCCTTCCTTGGCGGACTGCTCCTGGGTGGCTTGCTCTCTGCGACACTGGGCGGCGGCTGGTCTGTCAGCTGGTCTCTCGGCCTGCTGGACCAACGTCTCGGGCTCGGACACGCGGGCAAGCTTGCCTGGATGTTCGCCGGCGGTCTCTTCATCGGATTCGGCACCCGGCTGGCTGACGGCTGCACGAGCGGCCACGGCATCTTCGGCCTCTCCAACATGGAGATGCCCAGTCTGGTCGCCACTGTCAGCTTCATGGCCGGTGGCGTGGCCACGACGCAGCTGCTCTACCGCGTGGTGTTGCGCTGATGAGGCTCAGGCCATGACCCTCCTCTACCTACTGCTCGGAACCGTGTTCGGCTTTGTCCTCAGCCGTTCTGGCGCTGCCGACTACGACTACATCCAAGGCATGTTCCTGTTCGAACGCTTCCAGCTCTACGGCATCATCGGCACGGCGGTCTTGCTGACGGCGCCCGGACTCTGGCTGATCAAGCGGCGAGGCCGGACGTGGTCAGGCACACCACTGGCGATTGAACGGAAGGCCATGAACGCCGGCACGGTCGTCGGCGGCCTGTTGTTCGGTATCGGCTGGTCAATAGCCGGCATGTGCCCAGGCCCGATTCTGGTCAACATTGGCGAAGGCAAGGTCTACGCGCTGGCGGCTCTCGCCGGTGCCGTCGCGGGCGCGGGACTCTTCGGCACGGTGTACAACGCCGTGCGTAGACCATTCGGTCTACCTGACCGCCCTCCTACTTGAACAACGCCAGATCGATCGACGCGCCCATCGCCTCGTAACCAACGTCGTTTGGATGGAGATGATCCCCAGAGTCGTAGGCCGGCAGGAACTTTGTGGGGCTCGCTGGATCGCGCGTCACCTTATCGAAGTCGATCACCGCGTCAAACGCCCCGCCGGTACGAATCCACTGATTGACCGCCTGACGCGTCACTTCCCCCTCGGGCGTGAAATAGGCCGCCCCCTCAAATGGCGTGAGCGTCGCTCCGTAGATGGTCAACCCTTGCGCGTGCGCGCGATCTATGAGTTGACGATAGGCGCCGATCAGATCCTCCGCGCTCGGCCTCGCCTCCGGCCGCGCCATCCCCAGATCATTGATGCCCTCGAGCACGATCACGTAGGCGGCTCCCGGTTGCGCAAGCACATCACGGTCGAACCGTGCCAGCGCGTTGACGCCAAGATTCGGTGACGCCTCAGCGAGCAGTCGATTGCCGGCGATGCCTTCATTGACAATCGCCAACGACGCGGTCGCCGGTTGCGCCCGAAGCCGACGGGAGAGGACGTCTGGCCAGCGCCGGTTGCCATCGATCGTCGACCTGGTGCCATCGGTGATCGAATCGCCAAACGTGACAATGGCCCGCGCCGGCGCCGGAGCGACCACCTCGACGCGTGAGAGCAGCCACCAGGTGGTCATCTTGTCCACGCTCGGAAACGGCGTCTCGCCAGCATGATTGCCTGACGCCGAGACGTAGCTGGTGGTGAAGGCCCCGCGATGCACGGTCAGCGGTGAGTTCCACGTTGCGGTATCGCCAGGGAGATAGACGTCGATCGCGAGATCGGCCATCGCCGGAAGCACCAGCGCCACCGGGTCGCTCACGAGAATGGCGCCGGCAGGAATCACCGCCTGTGCACGACCACCAAACAGCAGCCGACGCCCCGACCCTGCGACCAACGCCGACTCCGCCTCGCGACGCGCCACGTGGGCGGCGCCGATGGTGATCGGCAACGTCCCGAAGGTATTACTGAACACGACGCGCACGCGGTCGCCCTTGATTGAGGTCCGCACGATCTGCCGCAGGGTCTGGTTACTGGCGTGGAGCAGCACGGGCGTCGGCGCACCTGCGGCCGCGGCAGGCGGTGGCGCTACGGACTGCGTGGAATCAGCGGTCGGTGGGCGCCAGTTGGCAGCCGTGCCCCAGGTCCCCACCCAACGCTCGCGTGGTTGTGCCGAGGCCCTTACCGCACCACCAGCGAAGGTCAGGCCGAGAGCAAGCAACAGCGCCGAAAGTCGTCGTCTCATATGGCGGGAGACAGTAACACGCCTTGGGTGGAAACGGCGCTGCCCGGTCCCTAGAGAACTGCGCTCAGCGGCGCGTGGGACGCGAGACGAGCCAGATCGCGCCGACGCCGATCAGCACAACCGACAGTGCCACCACCGAGGCGCGGCGCACACCATCCACAATTGCCGGGCGCATCGCATCGTCGATGCGCAGGTAGACACCTGCACGGGCCGACAGCGTGGCGTCATACACGAACCGCCGACCAGCAAGCACGACGACCCGATCGAAGATCACATTCCAGATCGCAATAGCCAGCACCACCCAGAGCGCCGCCGCAAGCCAGACCTTCCGCTGCGGCGTCATCGAGGGCGAAGCGCAGCCAACACGTCGACGACCTGGGCAATCATCCACGACAGCTCTGCATCGGTGATGACGTACGGAGGCATGAGATAGAGCACATTGCCGAGCGGCCGCAACAGCAGATTGCGCCGCAGGCACTCGGCCGTGAGTCGAGGGCCAATGTCGTCCAGATAGCCGCCGGCCACCTTGGTCGTCTTGTCGGTCACCAGTTCGACGATGCCGACACCGCCGAGCACACGCACGTCGCCCACGGACGGGAGCGACGACAGTGGTTCCAGCCCGGCACGCAGCTGTCGCTCGATCGCGCTGACCCGCGCCAGCACCGTACCGTCGCTGAAGAGGTCGAGGCTGGCCAGAGCCACGGCGCACGCCAGCGGATTGGCGGTGAATGAATGGCCGTGAAAGAACGTCTGGGATCGATCCTCGCTCAAGAACGCCGCGTAGATCGCTTCGGTCGCCAACGTGGCTCCGAGCGGCAGATAGCCGGCCGTCAGCGCTTTCGACAGGCACAGGATGTCAGGCGATACACCCGCGTGTTCGCATGCGAACATCCGCCCCGTCCTCCCAAACCCGGTGAGGACTTCGTCGGCAATCATTAACGTGTCGAAGCGATCGCATAGGCTGCGCACTTTGGAGAGAAATTCCGGCGGCGACACGATCATTCCGCCGGCGCCTTGCAGCATCGGCTCGACCATCACCGCCGCGACATCCCCCGCATGACGCTCGAGCAGGGCCTCCAACGTGTGCTCCGAGTCCTGCGGGGCCGGGCCACTTGGCCCCGCCGACGCGCACTCGATACGGCACGACGCCCGTGTCAGGCCGACCGGACAGCGATAGCAGTACGGCGCGTGCGCGCGTTCGACCGTAAAGAGCAGAGACTCGAACGGGCGCGTAAACGACGAGCGTTCGCTCGCCGACATCGCTCCGACGGTGTCGCCATGGTAGGCGTGCCGCAAGGTGATGAATGTTCTCCGTTCATCGTTGCGATTGCCCCAGTACTGCACCGCCATCTTCATCGCGACCTCCACGGCAGTGGAGCCATTGTCGGAATAGAACACGCGCGACAGGCCGGGGGGCACGATCGCCAGCAGGCGCTCGGCCAGGTCGACGGCAGGCGCGTGCGTGCAATTGGCGAACACGACGTGCTCGAGTGTGGCTGCCTGACGCGCCAGCGCCACGTTGAGGGCTGGGTGCGAGTGCCCGTGGATGTTCACCCACCACGACGACGTGCCGTCGAGCAGCTTCCGACCATCGTCGGTATAAAGAAACACTCCTTCGCCACGGACGATCGGCAGCGGCGCGGGCCGCGTCAGCATCTGCGTGTACGGGTGCCAGACGACGGCGCCGTCGCGATCGGCAAGTGTCATCGGGGCCGTCCCGGCGTCTCGTCCGGGCTCTGTGCGATCGCAGTATTTGTGCCGTGCGCCGTGGCAGCACCCTGGCTATGCGATGTCGTGGTTTCGGGCCAGACCAAGGCCTCCAACACATCCCACCGCCAGTCTGCCGCCGCAAGCGCCAGAGTTTCCGGCGTCAAGGAGTCGAGCATCGGCAGTTCGCCAACAACCGTCGTGTGCCCATAACGCTCAATCGCCTCGCGGTTGTCAGGATGAGGCTCCCCCACCATCACAACACCGGCGATAGTGAGGGCGCGCGCCCGGAGCGCTTCGAGCGTCAGCAGTGTGTGGTTGATGGTGCCGATACCGGTGCGCGCGACCACGACGACAGGTAACACAAGGGCCGTCATGAGGTCGACCATCAGTTGGTGATCATTCAGAGGCACCAGTACGCCACCAGCGCCTTCGACCACCCAGCATTCGCCGGAGGGCTGCGCCGAGGCGAGCGTCATCAGGTCCTCGAAATGGATGTACGTTCCGGACAGTCGTGCCGCCTGATGTGGCGACAGTGGACGCAGCAACCGGATGCCGGCCTGGAAGATCTCGCGCGCGGCACAGCCGCTCAACCGACCGACAGTGGTACTGTCATCGTCCTGCTCGATCCCCGTCTGCACCGGCTTCCAGTAGCGAGTCCGGCCCTGTGTCCGCAGGCGCCCCAGCAACGCGGCAGACACCACGGTCTTGCCGACACCGGTGTCAGTGCCTGTGACGAACAACCCAGCGCGCGAGCGCTCAGACATGCACCGTCGTCGCGCGTTCTCGAAGGGCAGCCGCCAGGGCGGTGACGAAGCCATCAAGCGTGGCCTCTGAAAGCATCGCGTTCATCGAGACCCTGAGCCGAGCCGTGCCGTGGGGCACGGTCGGCGGCCTGATGGCACGTACGTCGAAGCCACCGGCCTGCAGCGCGGTCGCCACGGCCACCGCGCGGCTGTTGTCGCCAATCACGATGGGCACAATGTGCGAATCCGAGTCCTCAATCACGAGTCCGATTTGGCGCAGGGCCCGACGAAGGTATCGTGAGCGCGACTTCAACTGCGCTCGTCGCTCCGGCTCCCGGCCGACAATCGAGAGGCTCTCCTTGAGCGCGTAGGCCACGGCAGGTGGCGCGGCGGTCGAGAAGATAAATGGCCGTGCGCGCTGGACCAGGTACTCGATGGCCCAGGCCGGACCGGCCACAAACGCCCCACTCACGCCGAGCGCCTTGCCGGCCGTGTTGATCGAGAGGCACGCATTGGAATCCAGTCCGCACTCTTCCAGCAGGCCGGTGCCACGATCGCCGCGCACGCCGACGGCGTGCGCCTCGTCAACGATGAGCGTCGCGTGGTGACGTGCGCAGACGATGGCGAGATCGGCCAGCGGAGCGACGTCGCCGTCCATGCTGTAGAGCGATTCGACAACCACCAAGGCCACGCCGGCGGGCGCTTCGTCGCGCAGCACGGCGTCGACCGCCGCGACATCGCTGTGCGGCGTGACCACAACGCGCGCTCTTGCCAGACGCGACGCGTCGATCAGGCTGGCGTGATTGCGGACGTCAGAACAGATCAAATCGCCGGCTTCACCGAAGGCAGTGAGTACGGCCAGGTTAGCCAAGTATCCGGACGAAAAGAACAGCGCCCGCTCGGTGCCCTTGAAGTGCGCGAACTGCTGTTCAATCTCAGTGAAGGCGTCGCGGTCGCCCCGCAGCAGTCGGGACCCAGTGCTGCCCACGCCTTCGCGCTCGATGCCGCGAATGAACGCGGCCCGAACGCGACTGTCGGCAGCGAGCCCGAGGTAGTCGTTTGAGGAAAGGTCAGTGCCCGATGGCGCACTCATCACCCGGCCAAGCCCCTGCGCCTGAAGGTCCGCGAGGTGTCGCCTGGTCCGCGAAGCGAGCGAACTAGCCGCCGGCATGCACGGGCGCCGGAGCGCCGGTCGTCGTCAGGCGCATGCCCAGCCGATCGAAGAGCGCCTCGTCGTGCGTGACTCCAGGGTTGGGTGTGGTCAGTAGACGCTCGCCAAGAAACACTGAGTTGGCTCCGGCGAGGAAACAGAGCGCCTGCGCTTCGTCAGTGAGGGACAGCCGCCCGGCACTCAAACGAACAAACGACGCCGGCATCAGAATGCGCGCCGTTGCGATGGTGCGTACCAGTTCCAGAGGGTCCTCTGGCTTGGTTCCCGCCAGCGGCGTTCCTTCGACAGCGACCAGCATATTGACCGGCACGCTCTCTGGGTGCGGATCGAGCGACGACAACTGCTGCAGCATGCGGCAGCGGGCCGTCCGGCTCTCGCCCATACCGATGATGCCCCCAGAGCAGACCGTAATTCCCGCTTCGCGCACTCGCTTGAGCGTGTTCAGCCGCTCGTCGTAGGTGCGTGTGGTGATGATGTTGCCGTAAAACTCCGGCGACGTGTCGAGGTTGTGGTTGTAGGCGCTCAGTCCTGCATGGGCCAGTTGATTCGCCTGCTCCTGCGTCAGCATGCCGAGCGTGCAGCACGCCTCCATGCCGAGCCCACGAACAACGCGCACCATGTCGAGGACGTCGTTAAACTGCTTACCCTTCGGTGCGTCGCGCCAGGCCGCGCCCATGCAGAAGCGTGTGGCGCCCTGCTCTTTGGCGCGAGTGGCTGCGTCGGTCACCTCATCGAGCGACGCCAAGTCCGTCCGGGTGACATCGGTCTTGTAGTGCGCCGACTGCGGGCAATAGGCGCAGTCTTCCGGACAGCCGCCGGTCTTGATGCTCAGGAGCATGCACCCCTGTACCTCGTCCGCCTTATGGTGCTCGCGGTGGATGGTTTGCGCGCGAAACACGAGATCGGGCAGGGACGAGTTGTAGGTGCTCTCGATTTCAGCGAGTGACCAATTGTGCCGGAGCGTTGCGCGTGTTGCAGCAGGAGTCACGATTCAGAAGTGTAGCAAGAACCAACCGAGCATCGCCAGCAACACCACCACGATCACGAGCCATACGACCAGCGGCACGCGGCGGGTTGGCGCCGCAACAAACGGCTGGTGTTTCGCTTCGGTGGTGGCGGTCCCGCACCGATAGCAGATCAGCGCCTTCTCGGCGATCTCGGTTCTACAGTTACGACACTGCATGTCTGATGATGAACGGTCTAAGCAGAGCCATCATGATGAGCGCCAGGCCAAACGTGCAGACAATCGTGGCGCCCGTGGGTAAATCGAATTGGACTGAAAAGTACATCCCCGCCATCGAAACGATGACGCCCATCACCCAGCTGGTCGCCAGCCGAGGGCCGATGCGCGGGGCCCAGGCCACGACCCCGACCGGGGGAACAATCAGGTAGCAGAATACCAGCAGCACTCCGGCAATGGCCACCGACCGCGTCACCACCGGGCCAAGCGACGAATAGAACAGGCAGTCCCACACCGACAGAATCATTGTCCACCAGCATATCCCCGAGGTGTTCGGACTCACCGGTCACCTTGCTCAGCGTCAGAGTGACCGTCGCCGAGCTGACTCGGCGTATGCGACCTACAGTGGAGGGGGGCTGTTATAGTGGCGACACTGCGTGCCGCGGTGCCAGCTGCGCAACCACCGACAGGAGGACTGTTTGAGTCTTTGGAAAGTAATGGGCGTGATGCTGGTTACGCTAGCTGGCGCGCTTGTCATCGGCCGCGCGCCTCACGCTCAGAGCGGCCCAGCCAGGCTGGCATTCCCGACCGGACAATCACTGCGCGCAGCGGATCTCACCGTCGACGGCATGATCCGACACCGCGACCTGCAACGACGACGCACGGACGTCGATCCCATGCTGCCGCGACGCACACACGAGCGGCTCACTCAATATCACCGAGGCATTCCGGTCTACGGGGGAGATGTCACCCGCCAGTCTGAATCCGGCTCGACGATCTCGATGTTCGGCGCCGTTTACGAGCACATCGACATCGACACGACGGCCGCGATCAGCGTTGACCAGGCGGCCACAATCATCGCGCAGGACTCCGGCGTCGAACTCGGGCCCCTGAACCTGCCGGCCCTCACGATCGTTGCGGTGGACGGCCGCTACCGGCTGTTGTATCGCGCCAAGGTCTTTACGCTCGCCGGTGGCACCGAGTACGTCGTCGACGCCACGACCGGTGCCATCGTCGATCGCCTCGATGCCGTGCAGCGTCAGGCGGCCGTCGGTCGCGGCACGGGTGTATTGAACGACACGAAGAAGATGAGCACGACGGAGACCGGCGGTGTCTTTACCGCCAGCGATCCCTTACGCCCGCCATCGCTGCAGACCTTCGACATGAAAGGCAACCTGCAGCGCACGATCGACTTCCTGAACAACCGCATCCAACTGAGCGCCGCCGATCGCGCCGTTGACACCGACGGTGTGTGGACGGACCAGGCGACCGTCGATGCCCACGTCTACGCGGGCTACACCTACGACTACTACTACAAGCGGTTTGGCCGAAGGGGGCTGGACAACAACAACCTCCGCCTCCTGAGCGTGGTACATCCCGCCGTCCGCGCCGACTACGCGTCGCAGTCGGCCGACACCCGCAGCAGCTACTACCGCAATGCCGGATACTACGGCAGCGGCGTGATGCTCTATGGCGAAGGCCTGCCGCCGGGCCAGACCTTCAATGGGCAGAGCTGGAACTATCTCGCCGGCGCCTTGGACGTCGTCGGTCATGAACTGACGCACGGCGTGACGGACTACACATCGCACCTGATCTACTCAGGAGAATCTGGTGCCCTCAACGAGTCATTCTCCGACATGATGGGCACGGCCATCGAGTTCTTCTACCAGCCCGTGGGTGATGGGCCGCTGAGGGCCGACTATCTTGTTGGGGAAGACGTCGTCACGCCGGGCGGCATCCGTTCGATGGCGAATCCATTGGCCACCGGCGACCCTGATCACTACAGCCTGCGCTCCACCAGCGCAGCCGACAACGGTGGTGTGCACACCAACTCCGGCATCGGCAACCAGTGGTACTACCTGGCGATCGAAGGCGGTATCAACCGCACGTCCGGTCTCTCGGTCACGGGCGTCGGCCGGGCCAACCGCGAGCAGATCGAGAGGGTGGCGTACCGTGCCTTCACCCTGTTGATGCCGTCCAATGCCACCTACGCCGTCGCCCGCGCCGTCACGATTCAGGCAGCGCGCGATCTCTACGGCATCAACAGCAACGCCGAGCGCGCCGTCACTCAGGCATGGACCGCGGTGGGCGTGAACTGATGCGCGGCCTGCTCGCCTTCGTGCTTATCGCCAGCGCTGCAATTCCGGTAGCAGCCCAGGCACAGAGTCGGCCTCGACGGCCGCTCCTGCCGCAGCCACAACAACCCCTGCGCCCGCTCCCACCGCTGTCGCTCCGGGCGCCAGTCGAACCGAAGTTTCGCCTCAGCCTCAACGGCGGTGCGCAGATCAGCTCGAACACCTCGACCGAAGACGGTTCGCTCACGATTAATCAGGAAGACGCTCCCATTCACAACGTCATTGACCTGAGCCGCGGCGGTGTCGGCGAGGTTGGCCTGACCTACAGGCTGGGCAAGAGAGCGTGGGCCGGCGCTTCGGCGGCCCTCGTGCCGAGGAAGCTCGCCGGCGAATTGACGGCGACGATTCCCCACCCGTTCTATTTCGGCCAGGGCCGCGCGGTCGCGGGCACCATCACCGGACTTACGAACCTGGAGGCGGGCTTCCACGGAAACGTGGGAATCACGGTGCCGTTTTCCCAAAGAACGGAACTCGCCCTCTTTGGCGGCCCGTCTGTCTTCCTCGTCACGCAGGACCTCATCTCCGACCTCAATTACGACTCGACCTATCCATTCGACACCGCCACGTTGGCCGGGGCGGCGACGGCCAAGGCCACCGGCATCGGACTGGGCTTCAACGCGGGCGTCGATCTGAGCCGCTGGATGACACCGAAACTGGCACTTGGCGTGCTCGCCCGCTTCTCGCGAGGTGCCGTCACCCTGGCTGGCAACACTGGCGCCAGCGCCAGGGTCGAGACCGGGGGCATCACGGTGGCCGGCGGCCTTCGCGTGAGGTTCTAGGACGATCGCGCTATGCTAGGGGGATAGCCTTATGCCTACCCTCTTTCACAATGTGTGGGACGCGCATGCTGTGCGCACCCTGGCCAGCGGACAGACGCAGCTCTTCGTCGGCCTGCACCTAATTCACGAAGTCACCAGCCCGCAGGCCTTCGACATGATTCGTCAGCACGGCTGGCGCGTGGCGTTCCCCGAGCGCACCTTCGCCACGGTCGACCACATCGTGCCGACCAGCGTCCAGAAGCGGCCCTTCATCGACCTCACCGCAGAAGAGATGACCTCGGTGCTCGAGCGCAATTGCCGTGAATACGGCATCCAGCTCTATGCCCCTGGGGCCTCCGGCGGCGAACACCAGGGCATCGTTCACGTGATTGGCCCCGAGATGGGCCTCACCCAGCCGGGCATGACCATTGCCTGCGGCGACAGTCATACCTCCACGCACGGCGCCCTCGGCGCGATTGCCTTTGGCATCGGCACCTCGCAGGTGCGCGACGTGCTCGCATCGCAAAGCCTGGCACTCGATCCTCTCAAGGTGCGTCGCATCGACGTCAACGGCCACCTCCGGCCGGGCGTCTTCGCCAAAGACGTCATTCTCACCATCATTCGCCAGCTTGGCGTCCAGGGTGGCGTCGGCTTCGCCTACGAATACGGCGGCTCCACCATCGACCGTATGACGATCGACGAGCGCATGACCATCTGCAACATGTCGATCGAAGGTGGCGCGCGGGTCGGTTATATCAACCCGGACGAGACCACGTTCCGCTACATCGAAGGGCGCCCCTTCGCGCCGCAAGGTGCAGCGTTCAAGAGGGCCGTCGAATGGTGGAAGCAGCTGGCCTCAACGCCCGACGCCGTCTACGACGATCGCGTCTCGCTGGACGCCTCCACGATCGAGCCGACCGTCACGTGGGGAATCAACCCCGGACAGTCTGTGGGTATCGGCGAGTCGATCGCTCAGAACGCCGACGAAGAAGCGCTGGCCTTCATGGGCTTCACGGCCGGGTCGAAAGTGGCGGGCACGAAGATCGATGTGGCCTTCATCGGCTCGTGCACCAACGGCCGCCTTTCGGATCTCGAGGAAGCGGCCAAGATCGTCAGGGGGCGCCGTGTGGCACCTCACGTCAAGGCGCTGGTCGTGCCAGGCTCGCAGGCGGTGAGTCGTGCGGCCATCGCCAAGGGGCTCGACCAGGTATTCATCCAGGCGGGCTTCGAATGGCGCGGCGCCGGCTGCTCCATGTGCCTGGCGATGAACCCCGACAAGCTCGAAGGCCAACAGATGTGCGCCTCGTCGTCAAACCGTAACTTCAAAGGACGGCAAGGCAGCCCCACGGGTCGTACGCTGCTGATGAGTCCATCGATGGTCGCAGCCGCCGCTGTCTCGGGTGAAGTGGTCGACGTGCGCGCCATGCTCGAAGAGGTACACGCGTAATGCCAGCCATCACTTCCATCGCCGGACGCGGACTGCCGCTGCGCGGCGACGACCTCGATACGGACCGCATCATGCCAGCGCGCTTCCTGCGGGCCGTCACGTTTGAAGGACTCGAACACCACGTGTTCGAGGACGACAAGAAGGACAATCCGAATCACCCGTTCAACGACGCCAGGTACAAGGGCGCCACAGTGCTTGTCGTGAACTCGAACTTCGGCTGCGGATCGTCGCGAGAACACGCGCCGCAGGGGCTCGCCCGCTACGGCATTCAGGCGATCATCGGCGAGTCGTTCTCGGAGATCTTCCTCGGGAACTCGGCCGTGCTGGGGATTCCGTGCTTTACGGCGGAAAAATCCGCCATCGAACATCTGCAGGCGGCCATCGAGAAGACACCCGATCTTGTCATCGAGGCCGACGTGGCCAGCGGTGTCGTCTCGGCCGGCACGCTCGGCATCGAGGCGCGCGTGCCTCCAGGCCTGCGCGACGCGTTCGTGACGGACCAGTGGAATCCCACGGCCATGTTGCTGGCGGACTTCGACGAGGTGAAGGGCGTCGCCAAGAGCCTGCCGTACGTCTCAGGCTTCTAGATCTCAGCCTTGGTTTCCTGAGCGACCGCCAAGAACGCGTTGGCGGCGTGCGAGCGATGCGACTTCCGACAGACCAGCGTGAGCTGGCGCTTGCGCGAGATGCCGGCCACCGGCACCGCGACGATGCGCCCGGCGGCGATTTCGGTCACCGCGCAACGCTTCGGTAGGAGCGCGACGCCCAGCTTCAACTCCACCGCGCGCTTGATGCCGTCCAGGCTTGGCAGCGAGATCATCATGTTCAGCGGGATGTGCTTCTCCTCGAAGAGGCGCAGCACGCGCTCGCGCGCGGGCGATGGATCATTGTGGGCGACGAGCGCTTCGCCTCCCACGTCCTCCATGGTCAACTGCTTACGGGAGGCCAACGGGTGCGTCGGCGCCATCAGCAGGACCAGTTCGTCGCTGCCGACACTCACTTCGAGCAGGCCTTCCTCCGCTGGACGAAACGTCAGAGCGCCGAAGTCCAGGCTGCCCTGTTGCACTTCGACAGCAATCTGCCTGGCGGGGACACGACGCACATCGATGGCAATGTCTGGCACCTTGGTACGAAAACGGGCCATAAGCGGCAGCAACGTGTGGATGGCCGCCTCATTCGCGCCAATCAGCACACGGCCTCGGCGCAGGTCGCGCAGTTCGCGCATCGCCGACTCCGCCTCTTCGGCCAGTCGAACCAAGCGCTGCCCGTAGTTCTGAAGCACTCGGCCGGCGTCGGTGAGCGTGCCACTCTTCGACGACCGATCGAACAGCTGTTCCCCCAGGTCGTCCTCAAGGCGCTTCACGGCCTGGCTGACGGCCGGCTGGGTGCGGTGCACCTTGGCCGCGGCGCGAGAAAAACTGCGCTCTTCGGCAACCGCAAGAAATGTGCGGAGAGCCATCAAATCCATAAAGTATTGTTATTGTAACGTAATATTTATCGCTTTGACTTCTAGGCCTCTGGGCCGCTAAAACTGACTCACCATGAGCGAATCAAAGCCGCACATTGTCATCTTCGATACGACCCTCCGCGACGGCGAGCAGGCGCCAGGTTTTTCGATGGATGTGTCGGCCAAGGTGGAACTGGCGCTGCTCCTCGATGCCATGGGCGTGGACGTCATCGAGGCCGGCTTTCCGATTGCCTCCCCCGCCGATGCCGAAGGCACCCGACAAGTGTCGATGGCGGTACGCCGCCCCGTCATCGCCGCGTTGGCTCGTTGCCGAAGGGCTGACATCGAAGAAGCGGCGCGCGCGCTCGAGTCCGCCGAGCGCAAACGCATTCACACGTTCCTGGCCACGTCCGATCTCCATCTCGAACGGAAACTGCGCATCACTCGCGAGCAATGCCTCGACGCCATCCTCGACTCGGTCACGCTGGCGCGTCAGTTCACCGACGACGTCGAGTTTTCCGCGGAGGACGCGACTCGATCGGACCGCGATTTTCTCTGCCGCGTCGTTGAAGGGGCGATTCGCGCCGGCGCGACCACCATCAACCTGCCAGACACCGTCGGCTTCACGGTCCCTCAGGAGAGCCGCGAGTTCTTCTCTGAAATCCGCAGCCGCGTTCCCAACTCCGACCGCGCCATCTTCTCCGCCCATTGCCACGACGACCTCGGCCTTGCCGTGGCCAACAGCCTCGCGGCACTTGAAGGTGGTGCCCGCCAGGTGGAGTGCACCATCAATGGCATTGGCGAGCGCGCCGGCAACGCGTCCCTCGAAGAAATTGTCATGGCGCTGCGAGTGCGCGCCGACCGGATGCCGTACGACACAAAGATTGAATCGAAATATCTGTACGAAGCCAGTCAGTTGCTGTCGAAGCTGACGGACGAACATGTGCAGTCCAACAAGGCCATCGTCGGACGCAATGCCTTTGCGCACGAGGCCGGCATCCATCAGGACGGAATGCTGAAAGACGCACGTACCTACGAGATCATGAAGCCGTCAGACGTCGGCCAGAAGACCGACCAGCTCGTGCTCGGACGCCATTCTGGCCGCCACGCCGTCGCCAAGCGCGCCGAGCAGCTGGCGCTCGCCCTCACCGCCGACGAGCTCGCGCAGCTCTATCAGGCTGTGATCACGATGGGCGAGCACAAGAAGGCGATTGGCGACAACGATCTGCGACGCATGGTCGAGCGAGTGCGCGCCGGCCAGATGTCGAACGCGTAGGATGCTCCCGCTCCGCGACGTCATCCCGTCGCGAACATTTCCATTCGTCACGATCGCTCTGATCGTGCTCAATGCCCTGGCGTGGTTCTACGAACTGTCGCTGTCAGCAGACGACCTCACCGTCTTCCTCACGACCTACGGCGTCGTTCCGGCGCACTTCGAGCTGCCGACCCTGGTCACGTCGATGTTCCTGCACGGCAGCTGGTCCCACGTCTTCGGCAACATGCTCTATCTCTGGATCTTTGGCGACAACGTTGAGGATCGCCTGGGACGCCCGCGATTCATCGCCTTCTACTTGCTCTGCGGCTTTGTTGCGGCCTACGGTCAGATGGCGATGGTACCCACCTCTACCCTGCCGACGATCGGCGCCAGCGGTGCGATTGCCGGCGTGATGGGTGCGTATCTGGTGCTCTATCCCGAGTCACGTGTCCTCACACTCGTCACCTTGCTATTCTTCTGGGAGCTCGTCGAAGTGCCGGCCATCTTCCTGCTCGGCTTCTGGTTCGTGATGCAGTTGTTCAGCGCGGGGGCGATCGCGGCGACCTCGCTCAATCAAGGCGGCGTTGCTTTCGCGGCCCACGTGGGCGGATTTGTCGCCGGCGCCATCGGTGTGTTCGTGTTCCGCAAGCCCGAGGCACCGGACGCGCGCTGGCGCCCGTTCTAGAGCCTTGATCGATTACAGGGCCTGCCGCAGGCGACGGTCGATCTGCGCCAGCTCCAGCAACAGCTTTTCGAGCGCGTCGTCGTATTGCTCCGGCGTGAGCTGCGGCCTTCGGAATCGCAGGCTCTCGAGCTCACCCTCAATCGAGAGACGGCGGCGACGCACCGCGTCGATCTCCGGATTGCCTGAATCCGGAATGACCGGATCTGGCTGCAGATAGAGCGTCTTGGCCATCATGCCGTCGGTGGCCTGCCCGTTGGCCTCTGTGCCGACACCATCGCCCGTGTCGTCGAGCAGCGGCCGCTCGGTGGCCAATTGCCCCCGCTCCTGAAACCACCGCGCCACACCGGCGCTCGCAAAGCTGAACGCCTCCCACAGGGAGGTCTTGCCGTTCTTGTCGACGTCCGCCTCCGGGTCGTTGAAGGCGCCGACAAGGAACTCCGGCATCACGGTCTCAAACTGTTGCGCCGCGTTGTCGTTCGCGGTGATAACGACACGGCTGCGTCCGGCGAGCGTTTCAAGGAACGGGAAGCTGCCACTCGCCGTATCAATAAAAACGAGGCGGCTCGACAACGAGCGCGTGGCTTCGGCCCACTCGGCAGCCGTCATGTCCGGCCCCACCAGATTGAATTTGGCCTGCTCGCCTTCGGCACCGGCACCGTGCCCGATGAGGAGCACCACCACCACATCGCCCGTCCTGACTCTTGTGCGCAGCGCAGCGAAGGCCGCGCGCACGTTGTCGCGAGTCGCAACCTTCGTGTCTGTACCGGAGGTCTCGGCCAGGACCACGACGTGATCGTTCGGGTAGCGCCACTGCTCGCGCAGGGCCTTCACGAAGTCCGCGCGCCAGCGGTCGTATTTCTCGGCGTACTGTGGACCGCCTGAGGCACCGCTGACGACGATGGCGTAGCGATCTGCGGCGAGAGCAGCCGCGCCTGCACCGAGCCAGAGTGCGAGCCCGGCCAGGGCACCCCTGATACAGGCGGATCGCCTCAAGACCGCGAGACCACGAAGGCCCATGCCGACGCAACACGCTTCGCGGCGGATCATCTGAGCCCCCACGCCCGGCGAAGGGCCCATTCGAGCGCCAGCAGCAGGACGACCAGTGCAAAGGCCCACGGTTCGTGCCACAGATCTCGCTGCTTCGGGACGGACATCGCTGGCACGGCGCGCATGAGGTCCTTGACCAGGAGCCTCGCGTCAGCCGCTGACACGTAGCGACCGCCGGACGCTTGTGCCAGGCGTCGCAAGGTACCTTCGTTCAGCCGCGCGTCGGCGAACTCGCGTTCGTTGTCGCCGACGGCGATCCATCGATCGTCGGTGCCAAGCGACACACCATTCTTGCGCGCCTCCGCCTGCAGTCGGTAGAGACCGGGCACCGCCACGGTGCCGGTCGCAGACGCACGGCCGTGGTCCCCCGTACGAACCGCCAGCGGCGCGGTGACGCCACTCGGCGACGTCATTCGCACCTCAACGTCTGCGCCCTCAACGGGGACAAACGAGCGATCGCGAGCCTCGACCTGCACCACGATGTCGTCGCCGGCATCGACCGACGCGGGGAGAGTCAGCGCCACGGGTTCCGGGGTATCGGCGGTGAGCCAGCGCGCCGCCTGGCGCCAGAACAAGTCGTAGCGCCGATCCGATGCGGGTTGCAGCATCCGCCAGCGCCAGGACGCCTCGCCAGCGAACACCATCGACCGGCCGCGGCCGTACTTCTGCACCGCCACCACCGGTAGCAGCATCCCATTGGCCGACCGGGTGACCGCCAGAACTGACGCACCTGGGCGCGGCCCGCCGAGCGGCGCCGAGCTGGCGAGCGGTGGAAGCGTGGCCCAAAGCGTCTTCAGCTGATCGGTCTTCGCCCCAATGCGCATCACCGGGTGGCGCAGCCCCTCGTCTGTGAGCGCAACAGCACCACGCCCGCCCGTCTCGCCCTCGTCGGCAGACCCGCCCATTCGGCCACCGCGCCGATCGGTAAGCTCGACGGGCAGCACGTCCTCGAGGGGCGTGCCGGTCAGGCCACGTCGTTCGAAGGATCGACCGCCCATCAGGAGCAATCCGCCGCCACGCTCGGAGACAAACGCCGCGGCCTGCATGAGTTGATCGCGCGTGAAGAACTCGCCCTCGAGGTTGGACAGGATGATCGCGTCATACCCAAAGAGCGCGTCCTTGGTCGACGGAAACCCGCTCGCGAGCGTCGCGACGCGTTCACGGCCTGCCTGGACCAGAAACGTATCCTGGTTGGCCTCGTTTCTCCCCTTGCGAACGATCGCATCCACTTCGACGCCACGATCCTGCTGCAAGGCTCTTAGGAGAAAACTGTGCTCGTACCCCGGTGCACCAGAAATCACGAGAATCCGCCTCCGCCGCCCGGCGGGGCTCATTGCCACCGACCGCGCATTGTTCTCGGTCACGGATTCGTCTGGCCCGGCGTCGACCTGCGCGGTGTACAGCGACGCGCGCGTGGCATTAGGAAACACCGTGAACCACTCGTCGATCGGTGCGCCATCGGCCGGAGACGTGATGGGGTGCGAATCAACCACCTGACCATCGGCCAACACCTTCACCGTCAATGGATCGCGGCCAAAGCCCCGCGCCGCCACGGACACGTGCACGTCGACCGCAGCCTGGTCGAGACGTGGATCACCGGCCGTGAGTTCGACGACCTCGCGATCGGCCACGCCGTCGGCCGAGCCAACGCCCACGGTAAAGACCGGCATCCCCTGATTCGCCGCACTTGTGATGTCGAGACCAGCAGTGTCGCCACCATCGGATATCACCACAACGCCGGCCACGCGCTGCCCCCGATACCGACTGCGGACTGTCTCGAGTGCTGCAGCCAGTGCCGTGCGACGACCGGTCGGCTCCAGTGTGTCGACCACGGCGGGGACGAGCGTGTCGGCAAACGCCAAGAGCTCCACGTTCGCACTCGCCGCAAGATCTGCAGAGAGCTCTTGAGCCACCGCCTTCGCGCGCGCCAGCCGGCTCTCACCGTCGGCATCCGGGATCCGCATGCTGCGCGACACATCGATGAGCACGGGCACGACCGTGTCGCCGACGTTGACGGGTGGAAGCTCGATGACCGGACGGCAAACCAGCGCGAGCAGGAACAACATGGCCAATGCCCGAAGCGCTATCAACCCGCCGCGCTGGGAGCGGCTGAGTGGCACGAGCGGACGCCGGTAGACCGCCACGGCGACGCCGACAATTGTCGCCACCGCGAGCAGCGCCAGCCACCAGGGAATCGGAGCCGCGAAATGCATCAGGTCAGGGCGTCTTCTTTGACGCGAGTGCCTTGAAGTAGCTGTCGACCTGTGGCTGATAGTCTGCGGGCGGACGGTCCTCTGGCGCGGTGGCCAGACGATCCTTCGATTCTTTTGCCTGCAGACGCTGCGAGGCGGATGATTCAATCGACTCGAGCGCGATCGTCGCCTGCCGCTTCATCTCCTGCCAGCGCGCAAAGTCCTGCTTGAAGCCTTCTGTGCCGGGCGCCGAGAGCACCATGCCCGGCCCCACGAGGGTGGCCCCCGCACCACCGCCACCGGGCTGCTGGCTGCTGTCTCGCCGAGCGTCGCCCACCAGTTGCCGGAGCGCGCGCAGCTGCTCGGCGATCTCTTGGCGCAACTGCGCCAGCTGCTCGGCCGGAGGCGTTGAGCCTGGTCCAAGCCCTGCGGACGCGGACGAACTCTCGCTCTGCCCCTGAGACGATGCCCCTCGGCTCGCACCACTTGGCGCACCAGTCTGACCGCTACTGCCGCTTCGCTGCGCCTGGGCCGCCTGGCGATCCAGATCAGCCAACCGCTCCGACGTCTCGTTCAGTCGATCACGAAGTTCCTGCGCACGGGCGCGTTGGTCCATCAGGCGATCAGACTCGGCATCGCGTCCGCGTTCGCCGCTGCCGAGACGCTCGGCCACCTTGTCCAGCTCGCGCGCGATCGCCTCCTGCGCTTGCGGCGTTCCTTGTGCGGCGCGCGCCCCTCGAGCTTGGGCGCCATCGCCCTGCGCGCTCGGGCTCCCCTGGCGGCCGGACTGACTACTTCCCTGCCGACCACTACCACCCTCACCCGACTGCCCGCGCAGGGCCTCTGCCGACTGCTGCATCCGCTCGATCAGTCGTTGCCGATCGAGATCCCGGCTGACCTCGCTCGCCGTCTGCTGAAGTGACCGCGAGTCTCCTCCCGACGCCCCAATCCCAGGCTGTCCCTGCCTTCGCAGCCGTTGCTGCAGACTCTCGAGTCGATCGGCGAGCCGCTCCTGCTCGCCGGCAAGGCGGCGCATCTGATCGGAGCTGCCACTGGAGTCGCCGCCTTTTTGCGCGGCCCGCCGCAGCTCACCGGCGAGCTGCCGTTGCGCATCGGCAAGCTGCCGTGTCTCGAGCTGCAGATCCCCCATCGCACGACGACGTCCCTCAGGCGATCCGCCCACGAGCTGTTGCTCGAGGGCACGGAGCCTGTCGAGCGCACGCTGACCGCGTGCCGCGGCCTGCCCCGGCGAATCGCGCCGCAACTCACCCACTGACGCCCGCATCTCGTCAGTCGCTTCACGGAGACCGCGTTGGCTGGCGCCGGACTGTCCAGTACCGCCCTCTCTGGCTGTCTGCCCGTCCGGCGCGGACTGGTTCTGGGTGCCTGGACGCGGCTGACCACCGGTAGGCTGGCGCTGGCCGGTCTGCGTAGACGGGCTTCCACCCGACGGGCTCTGCGGCCCCTGCTGTCCCGCCCGGCTTTGGTGTCCTTGTTGTTGCCCCTGTGGGCCCGGCGACTCGCTCGGCTGATTCTGATTCGCCGC
>JBEBGG010000032.1:0-30445 GCA_040081555.1 Vicinamibacterales bacterium | reverse complement strand
GGGTGACACCGTCCGGGCCAGCCAGCCGCTGTTGCGGCTCGACACCCGCACGCTCGAAGTGCAGGCCCGGCAGGCCGACGCCAGCGTGGCCCAGGCGCGGGCCAGCCTCGAACTGGCAAAGGCCAACTCCGATCGCGGCGCGACGCTGGTGAAGGAAGGGCTGATCTCGTCCAGCAACGCCGACGAGCTGCGCGCCTTTGACGAGCGCGTCCGAAAGGGCGCGGGACAAGACGATGCGCCGGTGCGCTATGTGGCGGAGCTCAAGATCGACGGCCTGAGTATCGCCCTGACCTACGTGAATGGCCTGCTCCAGCGGGGTGCGACGCGCGGCGACGGCAGGCACGGGGAAGAAGTGACGGCCAATGTTCGTGCCATCCGCGCCATACCGTTGTCGTTGCGCGGCGGACCGCCGGGGCGGATCGAGGCGCGGGGCGAAGTGTATTTTCCGCGCGCAGCGTTTGACCGGATGAATCGTGAACGCGAGGATGCCGGCGAGCCACTGTTTGCGAATCCGCGGAACGCTGCCGCCGGCACGATGCGGAATCTGGTGCCGGCGCTGGTGGCGAAGCGCCGGCTCGGCGCGTTCTTCTATCAGCTGGTGCGGGAGGAAGGTCCGGCTGAGGCCGGACCTGACACGGAGGAGCGCGAGGCGCAGCACGCCGGCGTTCTGCAGGCGCTCTCCGCCTGGGGCCTGCCCGTTGAGCCGCATTGGCGCCGTTGCGAGGGTATCGACGCGGTGATCGCGTTCTGTGACGAGTGGGCCGAGAAGCGACGCGGTCTGGCCTTCGAGACCGACGGCGTGGTGATCAAGGTGGACGATTTGGCGCTGCGTCAGAGCCTTGGCAGCACGGCCAAGTTCCCGCGCTGGGCGACCGCATTCAAGTTCCCCGCACAGCAGGCGACCACGACGCTGAAGCGGATTGAGGTGAATGTCGGGCGCACCGGCGCGGTAACCCCCTACGCCGTGCTCGAGCCGGTGTTGCTCGCCGGATCGACGATCAGCATGGCGACGTTGCATAACGCGGAAGATATCGCCCGCAAGGATCTGCGCGACGGCGACCGGGTGCTCATCGAGAAGGCGGGCGATGTCATTCCCAGGGTCGTGAAGCTGATTCCGCCCCACGCGGACCAGAGCGTGCCTTGGGTCATGCCCACGCAGTGTCCGGTGTGTGCCAGCCCGCTTCGGCGGGATGAAGAGGCGGTCGTCTGGCGTTGCGAGAATGCCTCGTGCCCCGCTCGGCTCCAGCGCAGTCTTGAGCATTTCGCGTCGCGGTCCGCGATGAACATCGAAGGACTTGGCGAGTCGCTGGTCGACGCCTTGCTGGCACAGAAGCTCGTGACCACCGCTGCCGACCTGTACGATCTCACGGAGGCGCAGCTCGAGTCGTTGGTGGTGACACCCCGCGACCCGAAGTCGGATCGGGCGACGCCTCGAAAACTGGGCAAGGTCGGGCGCAATGTGTTTGCCGAGATTGCACGAAGCAGAGACAACGATCTATCGCGTCTGATCTACGGCCTTGGTATCAGGCACATCGGAGAGAAGGCGGCGGCGACCCTTGCGCGGTCGTTCCGCACGCTCGACGCATTGCTCGAGGCGCCGCTCGATCAGCTGACCAGCGTGTCGGAGATTGGTCCGGTTGTGGCGGCTTCTGTCCGCGCGTTTGCCGACGATGCGAGTAATCGTGCGCTGATTGAGCGACTGAAAGCCGCTGGCGTGAACACCGAGAGCCGGGCACCGGCACCGACCAGTGAGGTCGGGCCGCTCTCAGGCAAGACCGTGGTGCTGACCGGGACGTTGGAGTCGATGTCCAGAGAGGAAGCGACGGCAAGGCTCGAGGCGCTCGGGGCGCGGATCAGCAGCTCAGTGAGCAAGAAGACTTCGTTCCTGGTGGCGGGTGCCGAAGCCGGCAGCAAGCTCGAAAAGGCTCGGGCGCTTGGGGTGGAGACGCTCGATGAAGCGCAGTTCCTCGCTCTTATAATGAAAGCGGACCATTGAGGATGCCGCGCCGCTTCACCATCGTTAGTCTGGCGCTTGCCGCATGTGTGGCGTTCCTGGTGGGCGCCATCGTGGCTGGTGGCATCGACCGCCCCCGGGTACGCGCCGAGGACACGGCGCGGCCAGCCGTGAACCGGGCGCCGGCCCGGATCGGCAATGCACTGACGACGGCGTCCCTCGTTAATTTTGCTGACGTGGTCGAACGCATCAATCCGGCGGTGGTGAACATTGACGCCAGTTCGCCAGGGCGGCGCCGGTTTGAGCGGCCCAGCGAATTCGATCGCGAGATGCTCGATCGTCCCGATGTGCGCCGTGATCCACCTCGGCGTGGGGCGGGCTCCGGCTTCATCATCGACGCCGACGGCAGCATTCTCACCAATCACCATGTGATCGAAGGCGCCGATCGGATCATCGTGAAGTTGTCAGACGGGCGTGTGATGCGCGCGCGTGTCGTGGGTTCCGATCCGGATACCGACGTCGCGCTGATCAAGGTCGACGGCCAGCACGGCCTGCCGGTGGCGCCGATCGGCGACTCGTCGCTGCTTCGGATGGGCGAGTGGGTGTGTGCGATTGGCAATCCGCTTGGCTACGACCACTCGGTGACCGTCGGCGTGGTCAGCTTCCTTGGTCGCAAGTTGTTCAACGCCAGCCTCGACAACTACATCCAGACCGACGCCGCGATCAATTTCGGCAACAGCGGCGGGCCGCTGATCAACTCGCGCGGCGAGGTCATCGGCATCAGTGCCGCGGTGAGTGCTCGTGCCAGCAACATCGGGTTTGCCGTGCCGATCAGTAGCGCCACCAGCATCCTGCCGCAGTTGCGCGCACACGGCTCGGTCTCGCGTGGCTATGTGGGCGTCGGGCTGCGCGATGTCGACTCTGATCTGCAACAGTCGCTTGGTCTTCCTGGCGCGCATGGCGCGATGGTGCAGGACGTGACGCCTGATTCGCCAGCGGCGCGCGCGGGGCTGATCACCTACGACGTGGTGCTGGCCATCGAGGGCCGGGACGTCGCCAATGACGACGAACTGATTCACGAGATCGCCAGTCGTTCACCCGGGACCGCGGTGCGTCTGCATGTTTTGCGCGATGGCCGTGAACTCGATCTCATGGTGAAACTCGCGGAACGGCCGGGACGGGTGAGGGCAGCCGAGGTGGCACCCAGTGGCCGTGGTGACCGAATGGTCGCGCCTGATGATGCGACGCTCGGGATGACCGCGCGGGACTTGGATGCGGCAGCCTTCAACCGCTATCAGCTGCCATCGGGCACGCGCGGCGTGCTGATTACCCGTGTCGAGCCGGTCGGCGCTGCCGCCGACGCGGGCATGACGCGTGGGACCGTGGTGACGGAGATCAATCGTCGCCCCATCCTTACTGTCGCTGAGTTCACGCGTGTGACGCGCCAGGCCCGTGTGGCCGACGTGCTGACGTTCAAGATCTTCGTGCCCGGACTCCTGCAGCACCAGTTGAAGACCGTTCGCGTCGAAGAGCGGTGATTGGTTCGTCTTTCTGACCTTCCCTCCCATGCCCAAGTCCCGCATTCTTGTAATCGACGACGACCTCGCGATTCGCGATTCTCTGAAGATGACGCTCGAGTACGAAGGGTACGGCGTCATCGGCGCGGCGACCGGTCAGGAGGGGCTGGCGCTGGTCGAGCGCGAATCGCCTGACTTGGTCTTGCTCGACATCAAGATGCCCGGGATGGACGGCATGGAGGTGTTGAGCCGACTCAAGGCCGTCAACGAGATGTTGCCAGTGGTGATGATTTCCGGCCACGGCACCACAAGCACCGCCGTTGAAGCGATCAAGCGGGGGGCGGTGGACTTTCTCGACAAGCCGTTTGAAAGCACCGAACGTCTGCTGGTGACCATCGGGAGCGCGCTCGAACGTGGGCGTCTGCGCGACGAGAACCGCTCGCTGAAGCGCGCGGTGGAAGTGCGGCACCAGATGATTGGCGAGAGCGCAGCCCTCCGCCAGGTGATGGCCGCGGTGAGCAAGGCGGCGCCGACCAATGCCACGGTGCTCATTCAGGGCGAAAGCGGTGTCGGCAAGGAACTGGTGGCTCGGACGATTCATCGCAATAGCCTGCGCAGCCGCGAGCGTTTCGTGCAGGTGAACTGCGCGGCGATTCCGGAGGAGTTAATCGAGTCTGAGCTGTTTGGCCATGAGAAGGGTTCCTTCACTGGCGCCACCGAGAAACAGGTGGGGAAGTTCGAACAGGCTGACAAAGGGACGATCTTTCTCGATGAAGTCGGCGACATGAGTGCGAAGACGCAAGCCAAGGTGCTGCGCGTCCTGCAGGAGGGCGAAGTCGAGCGGCTCGGATCGGCGCGCACCACCAAGGTGGACGTTCGCGTGATTGCGGCGACGAACAAGAATCTCGAGGAGGCGATTGAGACCGGCGCCTTTCGCGACGACCTGTATTTTCGTCTTGCCGTGATTCCGATCGCGGTACCGCCCCTGCGCGAGCGGCCAGAAGATGTGCCGGTGCTGGTGAAGTACTACATGGATCTCTTCAGCCGGGATAACAACGTCCGGCCAAAGCGCATCACCGCGGCGGCGCTGGACGCGTTGCAGCACGCCAGATGGCGCGGCAATATCCGCGAACTGCGAAATACGGTGGAGCGGCTGATCATCATGGCTTCAGGCGACGTGATCGACCTGGCCGACCTGCCGGAGTCCGTCCGGTCGCCCGCAAAGGCGGCCGGGGCGCCGGGTGCCAAACCGGGCACGATGGTCGGCGATGGGCAGACAGGAACGCTGCGGGAGTTCAAAGACGTCTCAGAGAGAGCCTATCTGGTGGGCAAGCTGCGTGAGAATGGCTGGAACATCTCGAAAACGGCCGAAGTGATCGATACGCCGCGCAGCAATCTGTACAAGAAGCTGGAGCAGTATCAGATCTCGCAGGAAGGCGACGGATAAGCCCTGTAGAATGATGCGGTCGCAGCAAGCTAGACGACCGTCCGGCGTCGCCTCGCAAGGGGCGGAGCTGGGAGGAAAGTCCGAACTCCGTTGGGCAGTGCGCCGGGTAACGCCCGGTCGGGGCAACTCGAAGGACAGTGGCACAGAAAAAATACCGCCTCGAGTGACCCTTTCGTGCGCACGCAAGTGCGGGCGCGGGGGAATCGAGAGGTAAGGGTGAAAAGGTGCGGTAAGAGCGCACCGCGCTTGTGGCAACACGAGTGGCAGGCAAAACCCCGCACGGAGCAAGACCAAATAAGGGGGCGGCCGGTGAAAGCCGGGGCAGACGGCCCGTCTGTAGTGCCTCCGGGTAGGTCGCTTGATCCTGTCAGTAATGACAGGGCTAGAGGAATGGTCGTCACCCTAAGGACCCCGAGCGACGCTGCGAAGCGTCACGAAGGGACTGAAGGGAACAGGATTCGGCTTACGGCGTGCTGCGACACTTCTTAGCTATGAAACGAACTGCCATCGTCTTTGCGTCCTTCGTGGTCCTGTCGTTCGTGTTGGTGGCTGCCCAGCAGCTGCCGCCAGGGCAGATTCGTCCGCGGCCTGCGGAAGGGCGCCAGCCAGATTTTCCGGCACCGAATATTCGGGAGTACAAACCGCGCTCAACGCTGGTGGTGCCCGAGCATCGGGTGCCCCGCGCCAAGTTCCCGGTCATCGACATTCATGGTCATCCGCCGGCGTTGACCAGCCCTGACGTGGTCAACACGGTGGGCGACGCCATGTCGCCCCTCAACCTCCAGGTGATGGTCAACGCCAATTCGACGCCCAGCGCGCAGCTCAAGGCGTCGTGGGACGCCATCGCGCAGAGTCGGTACAAGAACCGGATGGTGATGTTCACGAGCCTGAACCTGCGTGACGTCGGTCCCGGCTCGGGCAAGGCGATTGCCGCGCAGCTCGAAGCAGACGTGAAGGCCGGCGCGATGGGGGTTGGCGAGATCATGAAGAACTTCGGTCTGACCCTTCTCAAGACAGATGGGTCGCGGCTGAAGATCGACGACCCGGAACTGGATGTGGTCTGGGACAAGGCTGCGGAGCTGAATATTCCGGTCTTCATCCACGTGGCTGATCCGTCGGAGTTCTGGAAGCCGATCGATTACAACAACGAACGCTGGCTCGAGCTCGCCTTGTATCGCGATCGCCGTTATCAGGATCGCTCACGGTTCCCGGACTTTGAGGAGCTGATGGCTGAGCGTGACCACCTGTTTGCCAAGCATCCGCGGACCACGTGGATTCTGGCGCATCTGGGCTGGCATGCGCAGGACCTGGCACGACTGGGCAAGTTATTCGACCAGAATCCGAAGCTGTACTCAGAGGTCGGCGCCGTGCTCTACGACATCGGCCGCCAGCCGCGTGCGGCCAGGGAGTTTTTCGAGAAGTATCAGGACCGTCTGCTGTTTGGGAAGGACAGCTTTCAGCCAGACGAGTATCCCTACTACTGGCGCGTCTTCGAGACCAACGACGAGTACTTCGACTACTATCGCGACTATCACGCCTTTTGGAAGTTATATGGCGCCGGCTTGTCGGATCAGGTACTCAAGAAGCTCTACTTTCAGAACGCACTGAAGATTCTGCCCGGTATTTCACGAGCCGGCTTTCCAACCAACTAGCGAAACGGTGACGCCTAGCCGATGAAGACGGATATGGATTCATACCTGGTCACCGGCGGAGCCGGGTTTATTGGCTCTCATCTGGTCGAGGAGCTGCGACGACGCGGCGCGGCGGTCCGCGTGCTGGACAACTTGTCGAGCGGCCATCGGCACAATCTGGCCCACGTCAGCGGTGTGGACTTTGTCCATGGCGACGTTGCGGACCTTGACGCGTGCCGACAGGCGGTGGACGGCATCGACATCGTTCTCCATCAAGCCGCTATTCCGTCGGTGCCCAAGTCGGTCAAGGATCCGATCGCGTCCAACGTGGCCAACATCGATGGTGCGCTGAACGTGCTGGTCGCGGCTCGCGACGCGCGCGTCAAGCGCGTGGTCTACGCCGGCTCATCGTCGGCCTACGGGAACTCCGAGGCGCTGCCGAAGCACGAACTGATGGTGCCGAGCCCGCTGTCACCGTACGCCCTCCAGAAGCTCGTTGCCGAGCAGTATTGCCAGATGTTCACGGAGCTCTATCAGCTCGATACCGTGACCACGCGGTACTTCAATGTGTTTGGTCCGCGGCAGGATCCCGGTTCGCCCTACTCGGGCGTGATTTCGCTCTTTGCCTCGGCGCTCAGCGCGGGCCGTCGTCCCACTATCTACGGCGATGGCGAACAGACCAGAGACTTCACCTACGTCGCCAATATCGTCGATGGTGTGTTACGCGCGGCCACTGCGCCGCACGTGGCCGGGCAGGTCGTGAATGTGGCTACCGGTCTGCGGATCTCCCTCAACGAACTGTTGCGCGTCATGAATCAGGTGATTGGTTCAGCGCTCACGGCCCACTACGAGCCTGCACGGGTCGGTGACGTCATGGACTCGCAGGCCGACATCAGCAAAGCACGTCAGCTGCTTGGCTACACCCCGGTCGTGTCCTTCGAAGAGGGCCTGCGCCGGACCATCGAGTGGTACCGGACCCAGTCCACCGCTGGCGCCCTGGCCTGAGAGGGCGCCACGCCCGTCCCCTTCGATTAGCAAGCCCTCCGACGCTGATGCCCGATTGCGGCTCAGCGCTTGCGGTAACCACTGGAGTCACTCTCCGCGCGCGCCCGTAGGCGCGGTGCCTGCTTGGTCGCACCGCAGGTGACCAAGGGTCGCGTTCCCTGAGACTTGCAGCCACGCCCCAGTGCCGGCAGCGTCGGCGCGCCGCTTGCCGGTGTGTGTGGCGACCCGGTAGCCGTGCCTCACTTCGCGGGGCCTGACCTTCCACACGAACGAGGCGTAGCGGCGCCGGGTCCTCAGACCCACAAGGAGGACGTGATGATGCGTACGTATGTCTCAGTGATCGCGATGATGGTGTGCCTGGGCCTGGCTGGCCAGGCACAGACGCTGACCTCGGCGGCAAGTGCCAAGGCCGCCAGACCGATGGTGATGGTGAATGTGAACACGGCCACGGCGGCTGAGTTCGAAGCGTTGCCTGGTATTGGTACCCGAGTGGCGGAACGGATTGTCGAGTACCGGAAGCAGAAAGGCGCGTTCAAGAAGATCGAGGAGCTGATGAACGTGCAGGGCATCGGCGAGAAGAGCTTCCTGAAACTCAGGCCGCAGCTGACTGTCGGGCCCAAGGCCGACACGGCGCAGCACTAGTCATGTCGTGGCGGCGTCTCTCGATGGTCGCGCGGTGACTGCGAGAGTCGCCGCTACGCACGTCAGGGCACACGCGCCAAGGAGACCGCGGTATGTCCAGAGGATTCTCGCTCGTCGACCTCGTGTTCGTCCTCGGCATTGTCACGACCGTCAGCGCCGTCTCGCTGGCCGTGATCGACCACAGCGTCGGTCATGCGCGGGCTGTGGGAGCGGCCCGACACGTTGCGGCCAAGTTACAACGCACGCGCGTCGACGCCGTGACGCTCAATCGGAATGTGGCGCTGAAGGTGAGCGCCACGACCGGCGTCCTCACCACGTATGTTGACGGGAACGGGGATGGGGTGCTGTCGAGAGACATACAGGATGGCACCGACCCCCGTGTCGGCGTGTCGGAGGAGATCGGTGCGCAGTTTCCTGGAGTCGTGTTCGGCGCGCTGCCGAACCTCCCAGCGGTTGACGCGAGCAGCGCGCCGCCTGGTACCGACCCGATTCGTCTCGGCCCGAGTGACATGGCGGTGTTTTCTCCGCTCGGCGCCGCGACCAGCGGCACGGTGTACCTGCTCGCCGGGCAGATGCAGTTGGCCGTGCGGATCTTTGGCGAAACCGGTCGCACCCGTACGCTGCTGTTCGAACCACGGACTCGTGTGTGGATGCCCCTGGCCGACCGATAGCCGAGCGCCGCGGCTCGCCTCGTGTCGGTGAAGCGCGCCACGGCATCGCGGTGGGTCGCATCCGTCCGGGGCTGGTCGTTCGGGTCCTCAATGCCTCGTCGTGGGGCGTGTGCCTGGAGACGTCGCATCGGCTTCTTCCGGGAACACATGTCGATCTGTATTTGGAACGCGGTCGGGTGGTTGCAGCAAGGCGCGCCCGCGTTGTGCGATGCACCGTGGTCGCACTGGCGCAGGATCGCCTGTGTTATCAGGCATCGTTGCACCTACTCGACCCTATCGAGTGGTTCCTCGACGCTTCGATCCGCGAGAACGAAGTCCCTGATTCTGCGAGTCCTCATTGCCCGAATCGCTGGGTCTCCGATTCTCGACTCGTGCCGCCGCCTTCACGGGCGCCGGAGCGTCCGGACAAGGATCCTTAGCGATTGTGGTGGGTGAGTGGCTGGCACCCCGTTTGGTGTTCGAGGCTGCGATCTGTATCGGGGAGCCATCATGATCGAAGAGCAGACTGGAAGTGACGTGCGGCCGCGACGGCCTCATGTGCGTGGGCGCGAGCGGCGAAGTGGGCTGGGTGATGTGCTGGCGCGCTTGGCGCGAGTGGTTGGGCAGCGAGGCGACCTTGGGTTGTTACGAGGCGCGTTTGAGGAGAGCGTCACGCGGACGGTCGCCGTTCGGGGCGTGCGCCTCAGGGACGTGACGAGTCGGTGGACGCGCGCCTCTGAGCGCGTAGGCATGGAGTCGATTGCCCTTGATGTGTCCGGATGGTCACCGCGGACCTCGGGCGTGCTGGAGGCGACCTTCGACCCTGGGTGTGGGCCCAGCGAATGGGACGTGCAGATGTTGAAGGCGGCGTCCCACCTGGCGGTGTTGGTACTCGAACTCGAGCGCGGCCGTGCGGTGCCCACCAAAACCGAGGTGGCTACGGTACCCGTTCGGGCAGCCGACGGAGCGGCGCCACTCATCGGGAGCACCGTGGCGATGGCCGCGCTTCGCACACGGATCGAACGCGTCGCCGCCACCGACTTCACTGTGCTGCTCGAGGGTGAGAGTGGCGTCGGCAAGGAGTTGGTGGCTCGGCAGATTCACGAGCTGAGTGGCCGGCGCGCTGGGCCATTTGTCGCGATCAACTGCGCCGCGCTCGTCGAGACGCTGCTTGAGGCCGAGCTGTTTGGCATCGAGGATCGCACGGCCACGGGTGTCCGGGGTCGGCGTGGCAAGTTTGAGCATGCGGACGGCGGTACGCTGTTTCTGGACGAGGTGTCGGACCTATCGATGTCGGCGCAGGCCAAGCTGTTACGGGCCATTCAGGAGCTTGCCGTCGAGCGTGTGGGGGCCACCGGCGTCAAGCGCGTCGACATTCGCATCATCGCGGCGACCAATCGGGGCCTTGCGGAGATGGTCGAGCGCCAATTGTTCCGTGCCGACTTGTTCTATCGCTTGAGCGGTGTCGACATCCGGGTGCCGGCACTGCGCGAACGCCGGTCCGATATCCTGGAACTGGCTCGGTATTTTCTGGCGCGTCACCGGGAGACCCGTCGGCTGGGACTGTCGGACACGGCGGAGCTGGCGCTCACCAGCTATCACTGGCCCGGCAACGTTCGTGAGCTCGAGCGCATGATGGAGCGAGCCGTGGCACTGGCCGTCGGTGATGTCATCGAGCTCGACGACCTGCCGGCGAGAGTCCGCGGCGACTATGCGGAGGTACTTGTGCCGTCGCTTGGACCGCGGGAGACGCTCCGCCTCTGGGCGGGACGATACGTGCGTCTCATCCTCAACCGTTGCGAGGGGAACAAGCGACGGGCGTCGCGGACGCTGGGCATCAGCTACCACACGCTGAACGGCTATCTACAGGAGGTGAGCGAATCGGAAGAGCACAGCAGCGACGTGGCCGCTGGCGCCGATGCGGGGCGCGAGTCTGGGCCCGCAGGCCTGCCGGCCTCGGCCGGCAGTTAAGGAGTGCGGTGACGTTCTAGGAGTCTAAGGAGGTCGCCCGGTGGCTCCGCAGTGCTTGCAAGGCGCGGGCGGCGTGGTCGGCGAGGTCGCGTGCCGCGTGCCACGCCTCGCGCGCTGTGGCCTCTGGCTGACGCGCGGTCGCGAGCGCCGCTTCGGCGGCGGCCAGCGCCTGCGCGTGGTGTGCCGCCGTGTTGGCGCGCTCCTGTTCGAGCCTCTCGGCCCTGCGTCTGGCGGCGAGGTCGACTCGCCGGGGTGTGCCGCGTTTCTCGGGGGCAAGCCTGGGCGGCGGAGCCGACGAGGCGGCGGCTGTGGCTGGCGGCATCGCCTTCACCGCAACGCCGAGGAGCGCCTCGAATCCGGCCGGTTGCACGACCTCTGTGAACCGGCCGTGCGTCTCTTTCAGCGTTTCCGCCAGCGAGACGTTTTCGAGCATCCGCTGCAGCGCGTCGGCATCGACGTTGAGGCCCGCGCGCGAGGCGAGGACGCCGGCGGCCCGCCCGGCGTCGGTCAGCGCCGTGCGGTGTGCGGCCGTGGCCTCGCGGACCTGTGCGCTCCGTCCTTCGAGCGCCGCAACTTGAGCGGTCCGCAACGCGGCACCGGTCCGGAGCAGTCGTTCATACAGGGTGCGTTCATGCCAGCGCAGCTGATTCACCACCCACGGGAGGGTCGTTGGTTTGGCGAGGGCCTTGATGCGCGTGGCTTCGTCGCCACCAACGGTCTTGGCGAGTGCGGTGCGCGCTTTCACGAACTGCCCAAGCGGCACGGCGTACAAGGCGTCGACCTGCGCGTCGAGGATTGTGCTCACCGCCGCATTATCGGGTATGACCGGCGGCGGTTGACGGGGTGGGCCTCGGATAGTACCGTTGGTGGCTCGCGAACCCGCATCGCTCCCCGATGGAACAACCAACCGACACTCCGCTCAAGAAGACACCGCTGCACGCGCGGCATGTCGCCTCCGGCGCCCGCATGGTGCCATTTGGCGGCTGGGACATGCCCGTCGAGTACTCGGGCATCACCAACGAACACATGGCGGTGCGCGAGCGCGCCGGGATGTTCGATGTCAGCCACATGGGGCAGATCGAGATTGCCGGCAAGGACGCCCTCGCGGCGGTCCAGCGCATCTCCTGCAACGACGCGTCGAAGCTGGCCGTAGGGCAGGCGCAGTACTCGGGGTTGCTCACTCCTCAGGGCACCTTCGTGGACGATCTGCTCGTCTACCGTCTCGCCGCCTCGCATTTCCTGCTCGTCGTCAACGCGTCGCATATTGCGACCGACTATCACTGCATCGCCGAGGGCATCAAGCTGGCGGGCGACGCGGTGGCGGTTGATTCGAGTGCGCGCTATGCGCTCATTGCGGTGCAGGGGCCACGAGCGCTCGAGATCGTGCAGCCGCTCACGGGTGTCGACCTCGGGGCGCTCAAGTACTACTGGTGCGCGCACGGGGAGTTTGCGGGCGTGCGGGGTACGGTCTCACGCACGGGCTATACCGGCGAGGACGGCGTCGAGATTTTTGTCCCTCCGCAACAGGCGGACAAGGTGTGGCTGGCGCTGATGGCGTCTGGAGCGCCGCACGGTCTAATCCCCTGTGGACTCGGCGCGCGTGACACGTTGCGGCTCGAGGCCGGGATGCGGCTTCACGGCAACGACATCGACACGACGACCACGGTCCTCGAGGCCGATCTCGGGTGGATCGTTGGTTGGAAGAAGGACGACTTCATCGGGGCCGAGGCGCTTCGGGCGCAGAAGGCTGCCGGCGTTGGCAGAAAGCTCGTCGGCTTCGAGATGCTGGACCGCGGGATTGCCAGAGGCGGTTACGACATCTACGCAGGCGGGGTGAAGATTGGAGCGGCGACAAGCGGTACGCAGACGCCGTACCTGAAGAAGGCGATTGGTATGGGCTACGTCGATGTCGCCCACGCCACGGTAGGCGCCGAGTTCGACGTCGAGATCCGCGGCCGTCGCGTCAAGGCGCGCGTCGTCGCGATGCCGTTCTACAAGCGCAAGTGACTGTGTGCAGAGCGTCCCTGGTGGGGCGCCGATCAGAGGAGCAGCGATGGCGTATCCGGCTGGGTTGAAATACACCAAGGACCACGAATGGATTGAGCCGGCGGGCGGCCACGGCAAGGTCGGCATCACCGACTACGCGCAACAGCAGCTGGGTGACGTGGTCTATCTCGAACTGCCGGAGGTCGGCACGAGGCTGAAGGCGGGGCAGTCTTTTGGCACCATCGAGTCGGTCAAGGCGGTCTCTGAGCTGTACGCGCCGGTGGCCGGCGAAGTCATTGAGGTCAACACCGCGCTCAAGGACAAACCCGAAGCCATCAACGCCCATCCGCACGAGAACTGGATGATCGTGCTCAGGTTCGCCGATGCGTCTGAAATTGACGCGCTCCTCGACTCGACGCAGTACGACGACCTGGTGAAATGAGCATCTTCGACGCCGAAGCGTTTCAGTCCCGCCACATTGGTCCGAGCCCCGCAGACGCCCAGGCGATGCTTCAGACGATCGGGGCCTCGTCGCTTGAGTCCCTCATCGACGAAGCGATTCCGGCGCGTATCCGACTGCGGAAGGCCCTCGCGCTCCCTGATGGACTTCCCGAGGCTGAGTTTCTTGCCGCATTGAGGCACACGGCCGCCAGGAACCAACTCTTCAAGTCGTATCTGGGCCTCGGCTACTACGACTGCGTGACGCCGAGCGTGATTCTCCGCAACGTCCTCGAGAATCCCGGCTGGTATACGCCGTATACGCCGTATCAGGCCGAGATCGCGCAGGGGCGCCTCGAGGGGCTGCTCAACTTCCAAACGATGGTGAGCGACCTGACCGGGATGCCGGTCGCCAACGCGTCGTTGCTCGACGAGGCGACGGCCGGCGCCGAAGCGATGACGCTGCTGCACCGCGTGCAGACCAAGCGGATCGATCGCGTGGGCGGCACCGCGAAGTTCTTCGTCGCCAGTTCGTGTTTTCCCCAGACGATCGACGTCCTGCAGGCGCGGGCGCAGCCGCTGGGCATCGAACTCATCATTGGTGATCCGGACACGGTCGAGTTCACCGACAAGGTGTTTGGTGCGCTCCTGCAGACACCGGATGAGGCGGGCGTCGTGCACGACTACCGTGCCTGCATTGCGCGCGCGAAGGCGGCCGGAGTCTTTGTCGCTGTCGCCTCAGACCTGCTCAGCCTCACGCTGCTGACGCCTCCCGGTGAATGGGGCGCCGATGTGGTGTGCGGCAATTCGCAGCGCTTCGGCGTGCCGATGGGCTATGGCGGCCCCCACGCCGCCTTCTTTGCGACGCTCGACAGCCATGTGCGTCAAGCGCCCGGTCGCATCATCGGCGTGTCTGTGGATGCGCAGGGGCACACGGCCTACCGCATGTCGCTGCAGACGCGCGAACAGCACATTCGCCGCGAGAAGGCCACGTCCAACATCTGCACCGCCCAGGCGCTGCTCGCCAACATGGCTGGCTTCTATGCCTGCTACCACGGGCCCACAGGGCTGACCGCTATCGCGCGTCGTGTCCGTGCGCACGCCCGGCTGCTCGAACAGCAACTCACCGGGCTCGGATTCACCGAGCACAACCGACAGTACTTCGACACGCTACGCATCGGCGGGGTGGATCCAGAGGCGTTGAAGCGCGTAGCGCTCGCGCACCGGCTCAACTTCCGCTACCGCGACGACGGCACGGTCAACATTGCGTTGGACGAGACCACGACAAGGGCAGACGTTTCGGCGATTGTGGCCGTGTTCGCGGAGGTGGCCGGCCGCAAGGGCACGATGACGCCGCCGGGTCAGGTGGACGTGACGTATCCGGCTGCATTGGCCCGGACGTCGACCTTTCTCACGCATCCGGTGTTCAACGCGCATCACTCCGAATCCGAGATGATGCGCTACATCCGCAGCCTCGAGCGCAAGGACATCGGGCTTGGTGCATCGATGATTCCGCTCGGTTCGTGCACGATGAAGCTGAATGCGGCCTCGGAGATGCTGCCGGTCACCTGGCCGGAATTCTCGAAACCGCACCCGTTCGTGCCGGTCGATCAGATGCAGGGCTATCAGCAGATCTTTGCGGAGCTCGAGCACGCCCTCTGTGAAGTCACGGGTTTTGCGGCGGTCTCGTTGCAGCCGAATTCCGGCGCCCAGGGCGAGTTCGCGGGCCTGATGGTCATTCGCGCCTATCACCTCGATCGTGGCGACGTCGAGCGTGACGTGGTGTTGATTCCAGCATCGGCGCATGGGACCAATCCGGCCAGCGCGGTCATGGCCGGCATGCGCGTGGTGGTCGTGGCCAGCACGAAGGACGGGAACATCGACGTGGACGACCTCCGGGCCAAGGCGCACGAGCACAAAGCTCGGCTCTCGTGTCTGATGGTGACCTATCCATCCACACACGGCGTCTTCGAAGAGAGCATCCAGGACATCTGCGCCATCGTCCACGAGTGTGGCGGTCAGGTGTACATGGACGGCGCCAACATGAATGCGCAGGTGGGGCTCACCAGTCCGGCGGTGATCGGTGCCGACGTCTGCCACATCAACCTGCACAAGACCTTCGCCATTCCGCACGGCGGCGGCGGCCCAGGCATGGGGCCAATCGGTGTAGCGACGCATCTGGTGCCGTATCTGCCCGGGCATCCGGTGGTTGCCACCGGCGGCGTCAGGGCCATTGCCGCCATCGCTGCGGCACCGTGGAGCAGCGCCAACATCCTGCTCATTTCGTACGCCTACATGAAGATGCTTGGCGGCGCGGGCATGACCGAGGCGACGCGATACGCCATTCTCAACGCCAACTACATCAAGTCGCGCCTCGAGCAGCACTATCCGGTTCTCTACACGCGCGCCAACGGCCGGGTGGCGCACGAGATGATCTTCGACTTGCGCCAGTTGAAGCAGGCGAGTGGTATTGAAGAGACGGACGTGGCCAAGCGGTTGATGGACTATGGCTTCCACGCGCCGACGGTGTCATTTCCTGTGGCTGGCACGCTCATGGTGGAGCCGACCGAGAGCGAACCGCGCGCCGAACTCGATCGGTTCTGCGACGCGATGATTGCCATCCGCCAGGAGATTCAGGCGGTGATCGACGGCACGGCCGATCCGAAAGACAACGTGCTGAAACACGCGCCTCACACCGCGGCGGTGGTGGCGTCCGATACCTGGACTCACGGATATTCTCGGGAGCAGGCGGCCTACCCGTTGCCATTTGTCCGCGCCAACAAGTTGTGGCCGGCAGTCGGTCGGATCGACAATCCCTACGGCGATCGGAATCTGGTCTGCGCCTGTCCGCCGCTCTCGGACTACCAGTAGAGGTCAGATCGGGAGGGCGGATGTGCCGGGGGCCGGCAGGCCGTGGTCGCTTTGGAGCAGACGCCTAGAGCCGGTCCGCGATCAGGCGCCGAGCGAACATTCGGACCGACCGCGGCAGCAGCCCCCACACCAGCCGTCCTACCAGGCTCGCCCACGCTGACATTCCGCCGTGCACGGCGCGGATACCCTGCACCTGGACGCGAGCACTCGCCCAGAGGTACGACAAATGGTGTCCTCGTTCAAAGTGCTGTCCTTGATGCAGGCGCTTGGCGACGAGAGGCGCCTGCGCAACGGCGAGTCGCCATCCGGCTCCGGCCAGGCGAATCCACAGGTCGTAGTCCACATGCGTACGACGAGCGCCGTCGTAGCCGCCAACGGCGTTCAGTGCACTGCGGCGCAGCATGGCCGATGAATGGACAATCGGGTTGTAGAAGGCCACGAGTGCCGTGACATCTCGAACCAGGGGCTCATGGACGGCGCTGCTGGCCCAGGTCACGTTCTCGTCGACGCTGACGTACCGCGGTGAGGCCGCCACGACCGCGACTTCAGGGTGAGTGTCGAGGATGTGCCTGCCGATGCGGATCCAATCAGGGTGGAGCACGTCATCGGCATCGATGTTGACCACGGCATCGCCATGGCACTCACGTAATGCGAGCGCCATCGCCTGCCCCCGACCGACGGGCACGGAAGGGATCACCCTGAGCCGAGGTTCCGCACGACTCAGCTCCCCCAGAATCGTCAGCGTCTCGTCGGTCGACCCATCGTCGACGACGATCAGTTCCTGAATGCTGGAGGAAAGGGCACTTGCCAGAGCGGCGCGGATGTAGCGGGCGCCATCGCGGACGGTGCAAATGACACTGGTGCCCCTGTGTGCGTGGCCGACCCCTGTGGCGTGCTGCATTGAAGACGATGTTGTGCCGCTCACTCGGGACCGATCATTGACGTCCGTTGGCGCGGGCACCGGGTGATTCTACAGCCGCTCCTGCGACATCTCTCTGGTCCTGTCGTGCTGACGACCGCGTGTGCTGGCGCGCCGTCCGCCTTGCGCACGGCTGGGCTTCCCCACGGCGGTGGCGATTCTCTCGTCCCGGATCTTCCCGGCGGCCGCATCCCCTAGGTGTCGGCGTCGCGGTGGGGGGCAGGAGACCGTGTGAAACTCACAGTCTGGCGGTCAGGGCCCTAGCGCGCCTGCGGTATTCCGTCAGGAGGCGTTCTGTCACCGGTCCTGGTATTCCGCCACCAATGGGCTGGTCGTCTACCGTGGTGATGGGCAGCAATTCCCGCGTGGTGCTGGTGAGAAACGCCTCGTCGGCGTGGAACAGATCGGTATCGTGGAGGGTCTGCTCACGCGCAGGAATCCCCAGCGCCGCCGCAATCTCCAGCACAAAGGCGCGCGTGACTCCGGCAAGAAGCCCCGCATCGAGCGGGGGCGTCAGCACGGTGCCGCGCTTCACGATGAACAGGTTCGCCGTGCTGCATTCGGCCAGCTCGCCGTGGACGTTCCGCATGATCCCTTCGAAGGCCCCTCGGGTGTAGGCCTCCTGCATCGCCAGCGCACAGTTCAGCAGGTTGTTGGATTTGATCAGGGGGTTCACCGTGGCCGGGTGATTGCGGACGATGGAGACGATGGTGGTTTTGACGCCCAGCGCAAACGCCTCCGCCGGCGGATCAACATGCGGCTTGGCGATGATGACGACTGAAGGCGTTGGACACGCCGCCGGGTCGTAGCTGAGTTCACCTACGCCGCGAGTGATGAGTAGCCGGATGTAGGCTTCGTGGCCATCGCGGCCAAGATGTGCGGCGGCAACTGTGGCGTCGAATCGCTCACTGATTTCCCGGTCTGTCAGCGGAATGGGCAATGCGATCATCGCGGCCGATGTTCGCAAGCGCTGCATGTGCCGGTCGAACAGGAACGGCACGCCGTTGTAGGTGCGCACCGTCTCGTAGATGCCCTCCCCGTAGAGGAAGCCGTGGTCAAAGACCGGGATGACGGCACGGGCTTGGTCCGCCAACTGTCCGTTCACGTTCACCATCACGCTCATACGCCGAAGCGTACCACGGTCGCGTCCGGCCGAAGCCGGGACCTGCGGACACTGACAGGCGTTCCGGGCCGTGGAGTAAGATGCCGACAGCTTCAGAGAAGGGCAGAACACATACGCATGCGAGTGCTGAACGCCGCGCAGATGCGCGAGGCCGACCGCCGCACGATTGACGAGCTTGGGATCGCGTCGCTCGTACTCATGGAAAACGCCGGTCGACAAGTCGTGGCGGCCCTCGAGGCGGTGCACGGCGATCGTCTAGAAGAGCAGGTTGCGATCCTCTGCGGCCCCGGCAACAACGGGGGCGATGGATTCGTGGTCGCCCGCACCCTGCTGCAGCGTGGCGTGGACGTGGCTGTGTTCGTGATCGGCCAGGTGGGGGACGTGCGAGGGGACGCTCGAATCAATCTCGAGATCCTTGGCCGGCTTGGTCTCACCATTGTTGAAATCGGAGACCCTCACGCCTGGGAATTGCATTTTTCAGAAGTCCGAGAGTGTGCATTGATTGTCGATGCGATCTTCGGCACCGGGCTGAATGCGCCACTCTCGGGGCTCCTGGAGTCCGTGGTGGTCGACGTCAACGGCGCAGGCATTCCGATTGTCTCGATCGACTTACCGTCTGGCCTGTCGGCGGACTCGCCGCAGCCCATCGGCCCGTCGATCGAGGCGGGCATGACGGTGACGCTCGGCGCTCCGAAGATCTCGTTGGTGCTGCCCCCGGCCGAGATCCGCGCCGGTGACATTGTCATCGCCGATATCGGCATTCCTGTCGAAATGTTTGAGGCGCTCGACGGGCCGTATCTCGAGCTCGTGACGCGCGGATCGGTGGCCGAGCATCTGGTACCGCGCACGCCTGACAGCCACAAGGGCGACTTTGGTCACGTGTTGCTGGTGGCCGGATCGAAAGGGAAGAGCGGCGCGGCGCATCTGGCAGCCATGGGCGCGCTCCGTTCCGGCGCTGGTCTGGTCTCGATTGCGACGGCGGCGTCGTGTCAGGACGTCGTGGCGGCGATGGCGCCTGAGTACATGACCGAGGCGATCGCCGAAGGGGCGGACGGGCTCGACGTGGATGCGGTGGATGATGTGCTGGCCCTCGGGCGAGATGTCATCGCCGTTGGCCCTGGACTCGGCGGTCGGGAGGGGACTCGGCAATTCGTTCGTGCGCTGGTTGAGCGTGCGACGACGCCGCTGGTGATCGATGCCGACGGGCTGAACGCCTTTGCCAGTGATCCTGACTTACTGAGAGGCCGTGAAGGTCGAGACGTCATCATCACGCCGCATCCTGGAGAGATGGCCAGGCTCGTCGGCATGACGAGCGAAGAGGTCCAGGCCAACAGGATCGAAGTGGCGAGGAACTTCGCCGTCGCGCACCGGCTCTATGTCGTACTCAAGGGCTACTGCACGCTCATCGCGATGCCTGACGGGAAGGTGCTCATCAATCCCACCGGCAACGCGGGCATGGCCACGGGTGGTACGGGCGATGTGCTGACGGGTATGATCGCCGCGTGGCTCGCGCAGCTGCTGGACGCGGAGGCTGCGTGCCGAGTGGCGGTGTACCTGCACGGCCTGGCCGGCGACTTGGCGGCGGTCGACGAAAGTGAAGTGGGGATGACCTCGGGCGATGTCGCCGCCTACATCGGGGCGGCCGTGACGCAGGTGACGGCGCGGCGCAAGGTTACCGAGAGTTGACCATCACCACTGCTTCGGAAGCCGAGACCACGGCTGCGGGCCTCTCCTTCGGCGCCGCGCTCAGCAATGCAATCAGCGGCGGCAGCTACGTGCTGCTGCTATCTGGAGATCTCGGCGCTGGCAAGACGGCGTTTGTCAGGGGACTGGCCGAAGGGCTCGGTATTGATCCTGACGAGGTGAGCAGCCCGACCTTCACGCTGATCCAGGAGTACCGTGGCGGGCGGCTCCCGCTGCATCACGTCGACCTCTATCGGCTCTCGAGCATTGAGGTCGATGACCTCGGGCTCGAGGACCTGACGCTTGAACCCGGTGTGACCGCGATCGAATGGCCCGACCGATTGCCCCGCCCGCTGGCGTCGGCCATGCACGTGACGATTGCTCACGGCGAAGCTGACGCGAGATCGATCACCTTCGCGCATCTGCCAGACGGGCTCGCCGAGGCGGTTGGGTTGCCACGTGTGTAGCCGAGCGAAGCTCGGGGTGGCCGGTCGGTGTGGCTACTCGGTCCGGTAATTCGGCGCTTCCTTCGTGATCGTCACGTCGTGGACGTGACTTTCTCGGAAGCCGGCAGGCGTGATTCGGATGAGACGGTGGTCGCGCTGCAGTTCCTTGATTCCCTTGCAGCCGCAGTAGCCCATGCCCGCACGCAGACCGCCAACGAGCTGATGCACCATTGCGGCCACCGAGCCTTTGTGTGCCACGCGGCCTTCGATGCCTTCTGGGACGAGCTTCTGGTCTGAATTCGGGCCTTCGAGATCGAAGTCGTCCTGGAAATAGCGATCGCGGCTGCCGCGGCGCATGGCGCCGATTGAGCCCATGCCTCGGTATTCCTTGAAGCTGCGCCCCTGATACAGAATGAGCTCGCCCGGGCTCTCGTCCGTTCCGGCAAACAGGTTGCCGATCATTGTCGTGCTCGCGCCCACGGCCAGCGCCTTGGTGATGTCACCCGAGAAGCGAATGCCGCCGTCGGCAATCACCGGAATATCGCGGGCGGCTGCCGCGGCCGAACACTCCATGATCGCCGTGATCATCGGCACGCCGATGCCAGCCACGACGCGTGTGGTGCAGATGGAGCCGGCGCCAATGCCGACCTTGACGGCGTCCACGCCCTGGTCAATCAGGGCCAGCGTGCCCCCCGCCGTGGCGACGTTGCCAGCGACCAGATCCACATCAGGGAAACGAAGGCGGATCCTCTTCACCATGTCGAGCACGCCCTGCGAGTGGCCGTGAGCGGTATCGATGACAAGCACGTCGACGTTGGCGGCGACCAGCGCTTCGGCGCGCTCCATCGTGTCCTTGGCCACGCCCACCGCAGCGCCGCAGCGCAGTCGCCCGAGCGCATCCTTGGAGGCATTCGGGTACTTCACGGCTTTCTGGATGTCCTTGACCGTGATCAGTCCTTTGAGCCGGTAGGTGTGGTCCACCACCAGCAGCTTCTCGACCTTGTGCTTGTGCAGCAGCTCCCGGGCGGCGTCGAGCGACGTGCCGACCGGCACGGTGATCAGATCCTCGGCGGTCATGATCTCGGAGATCGGTCGCTGTAGATTGGTCTCGAAGCGCAGATCGCGGTTGGTGAGAATGCCGACCAACCGGCCTTCCTTGCTGCCGTCGTCGGTGATCGGCACGCCGGAGATGCGGTACTTTCGCATCAGCTCGAGCGCTTCGTGGATGCGATGCGTAGGGGAGAGCGTGATCGGATCGACGATCATGCCGCTCTCAGAACGCTTGACCCGGTCGACTTCTGAGGCCTGCTCGGCGATCGACAGATTCTTGTGGATGACGCCGAGGCCGCCATGTTGGGCCATCGCAATCGCGAGGCGCGACTCGGTCACGGTGTCCATCGCAGCGCTGAGTAGCGGAACGTTGAGGCGGATGCGACGGGTGAGCTGCGTGCTCACGTCCACCTGGTTGGGCAACACCATGGAGTGCTGTGGCACCAGCAACACGTCGTCGAAGGTGAGTGCGGTCTGGTATGGCTCTTTCACGGCATTCGGCAACGTCGTCTGACTCATTCACCCCTCACCGTGGCACTTCTTGTATTTCTTGCCGCTGCCGCATGGGCAGGGATCATTTCGACCGACTTTCGGCTCGTCGCGACGCACGGTCGTGACCGCGGCGTCGTCACCGCCCACACGAGCGGGCTGTGGCGCTCGCGCCACGGCGGGTGACTCACTCTTCACGGGCGAACCGAAGATCGAACTCGAGGTCTCAGCCTGCGGGTTGTTCAAAATCAGTGGCTGGGCGACCCGTTGTGGCGGACGTGGAACCGGCGGGAGCGGTGCGTCGGCGGTGCCGTCGTGGGGGACGGGCCGCAATGCCCACAAGAACCGGACGATTTCGTCCTCCACCCTCCCCTTCATGTCCTTGAAGAGGCTGAAGCTTTCCTTCTTGTACTCGACGAGCGGATCGCGTTGGCCGTACCCGCGCAGGCCGATGCCTTCCTTCAGGTGGTCAAGGCTATAGAGGTGATCCTTCCACTGAGCGTCGACGATCTGCAGCATGATGTCGCGTTCGACCCGCTGCAGGATCTCGCGGCCCACCATGGCTTCTTTGGCCTCGTACTGTTTCAGTGCGTCAGCCCAGATTTCGTCGCGAATCTCGTCAGCGCTCTTGTCGGCAAAATCGATCGACTCGGCGTCGATGCTGAACGTGCGCGACGCTTCGCGCTCGAGTGCGTCGAGATCCCATGCCTCGAGGTCCGCTTCTCTCGGCGCGTACTCCTCGACGATGGCGTCGAGACGGTCCTCGGCGAGCTGCATGATGTACCCGCGCACGTCGAGCACTTCATCGCGGTCCTGTTCATCGGTGATCGTGATCGATCCCTCGAGGATCTGCCGTCGCAGCGCGTAGATGTTCTCGCGCTGCTTGTTCATGACGTCGTCGTACTCGAGCAAGTGCTTGCGGGTGCCAAAGTTCTGGCCTTCTACCTGCTTCTGTGCCCGGGCGATGGCGCTGGTCACCATGCCGTGCTCGATCGGCACACCCTCTTCCATGCCGAGGCGCTGCATCAGGCCGGAAATTCGGTCCGACCCGAAGATGCGCATCAGGTCGTCCTGGAGCGACAGGTAGAAACGCGAGGAACCCGGGTCTCCCTGACGGCCGGCGCGGCCTCGCAGCTGGTTGTCGATACGTCGTGACTCGTGGCGCTCCGTACCGACGATGTGCAGTCCGCCAATGCGGATCACTTCGGCGTGTTCGGCGTCTGTCAATGCCTTGAAGTGCGTGAAGATGCGTTCCCAGTGTGCCTTCGACACCCGATAGAACCCATCGAGGTGGTAGTAGTAGACGAACTCGTCGTCGTCCACGAAGCGCTCTTCGCCCTTGGGCAAGCGCTCCGCCACCTTCTCGGCCAGGACCTGTTGCCGGGCCATGAACTCAGGGTTCCCGCCAAGCAGGATGTCAGTGCCGCGGCCCGCCATGTTGGTGGCGATGGTGACCGAACCCTTGCGTCCGGCCTGGGCGACGAACTCGGCTTCCTGCGCGTGGTACTTCGCATTGAGCACGACGTGCTTTCCAGAGTCGCCACCAGTGGTCGTACCGCGCTTGAGGCCGCGGCGATCGAGCATCGTGGAGAGCCGTTCGGACTTCTCGATTGACACCGTCCCGACGAGAACCGGACGGCCTTTCTTGTGCTCTTCGAGAATGTCGGTGACAATCGCGTCCCACTTTTCTTGCTCGGTGCGATACACCAGGTCGGGATGCTCGATGCGTGTCATCGGCCTGTTGGGTGGCGCGACGATCACATCCAGCTTGTAGATCTTGGCGAACTCTTCGGCCTCGGTGTCGGCCGTGCCGGTCATGCCCGCGAGCTTCTTGTACTTGCGGAAGTAGTTCTGGAAGGTGACGGTGGCGAGCGTCTGGTTCTCGCGCTCGATCTTGACCTTCTCCTTGGCTTCGACGGCCTGATGGAGCCCGTCGCTCCAGCGCCGGCCCGGCATCAGGCGGCCGGTGAACTCGTCGACGATGACGACTTCGCCATCCTTGATCATGTAGTCGACATCAAGCTTGTAGATCGCGTGTGCACGCAGGGCCTGATCGACGTGGTGCTTGACGTGTGCGTTCTCGAGGTCGTAAATGTGGCCGCCGTTGAGCCGGGGTTGCAGCAGGCGTTCGGCTTTCTGCATGCCGCTCTCGGTGAGGGTCACCGTCTTGTGCTTCTCGTCGACGATGTAGTCACCGGTCGTTTCGAGCGCTTCACGTTCTTCCGCCTTGACGTCGCCGCGGATCACCTGGCCGGCCTTGAAATTCGGGATGATGCGGTCGACCTCGTAGTAGAGGTCGGTCGACTCTTCCGCCGGTCCGGAGATGATCAGCGGGGTGCGGGCCTCGTCGATGAGGATGCTGTCGACTTCGTCGACGATGGCAAAATGATGGCCGCGCTGCGTGTAGTACCGCAGCTCGAACTTCATGTTGTCACGCAGGTAGTCGAAGCCGAACTCGTTGTTGGTACCGTAGGTGATGTCTGCCGCGTAGGCGACCTGGCGCTCGGCGTCGTTCAACTCGTGCTGGATGACGCCGACAGTCATGCCGAGGAAGCGGTAGATCTTTCCCATCCACTCCGAGTCGCGCCTGGCGAGGTAGTCGTTCACCGTGACGACGTGGACGCCCTTGCCCTCAAGGGCATTGAGGTAGGCGGGGAGGGTAGCGACCAGCGTCTTGCCCTCGCCTGTCTTCATCTCGGCGATGCGGCCCTTATGGAGCACGGCGCCGCCGATGAGCTGGACGTCGAAGTGCCGCATGTTGAGCACGCGGCGTCCCGCTTCGCGGACCACTGCGAACGCCTCCGGCAGCAGATCGTCGAGCGTCTCGCCCTTGGCGAGGCGTTCACGGAACTCAGCGGTCTTGGCCCGCAGCCGCTCGTCGGTGAGCGCGCGTACACCGGACTCGAGCGCGCCGACTTCGGCGACGATCGGGCGAAGCTTCTTCAGGTCGCGTTCGTTTTGAGTACCGATGACCTTGGCGAGGATTGTCTGGATCATCTATGAGAGGGAAACCCTGATTGAAATATCCGGCGATTGTAGCAGAGGGCTCACGACGGCGGCTATCGCTGGGGCCGAGGGAGTGGACGCTCTCGCCCGGAGTCATGGCGTCAAACGCCCGGGCGTTGGAGGACCAGAGGTCCTCGCCGCCGGTGGTGGAGGTTGGCTACCGCTTGGGTGGACGAGCGGTCAGCAGCTGCAGGGGGTTGATCAGCTTCCCGTTGGCCAGGATTTCATAATGCAGGTGCGCGCCGGTCGAACGCCCAGTGGAGCCAACAAAGCCAATGACATCGCCCCGATGCACCGCAGCCCCCGGCTTCACATTGAAGGCGCTCATGTGCCCGTAGCGTGTCGTCAGGCCGAACTGGTGCGCGAGCACAATCATGTTGCCGTAGTCGCCGCTATACGACGCCGAGCTGACAGTACCATCAGCGGTTGCATAGACGGGCTGTCCCTTTGGCGTCGAGATATCGAGGCCTTGATGGAAGCCAGCCTCGCCGGTGAACGGATCAGACCGCCCACCAAAGGTACCGGTGAGCCAGCCGTGTGTTGGCCAGATGGACGGGGTGGCAGAGGCGAGCACTTCCTGACGCTCCACGTCCTTACGGACGTTTCGCAAACGGCTGTCGAGACCCTGTAGCAGCTCACGCAGGACGCCGAAGGTGTCTTCCGGCGACGTGAATGACGTGGACAGGAAGTTCGAAATGGCAGCCGTCTGCTGGGCGCTGCCGCCGGCGGCCCTGGCCTTGATTACGGCGGGGAGGCGCGACATGGCCTTGGCTTGAGCAGGGTCGAGGGCGGATCTGGCACCGAGCTCCTCGATCACCCCTTCGAGGGACTGGATCTGGGTGGTGAGTTCGCCAGTGGCCTCGCGGTAGTTGGTGTTCTCGACGGCGAGGGCTTCGTTCGACGCCTGGAGCTGGTGGATCGCAAGGGTACCGCTCCATTTGGCGCCCATTCCGATCAGAATCGGGATGCCAGTCACCAGTGAGGCGGCGATCGCGACGGCGCGCAGACTGATCGTGACCCGCCGGACAAGGCCGGTGGTGCGATCGGCGATCACAATTGTGTAGCGTCTGGACGGCATGCGCTCGAACGATTGTGCCACGCGGGTTTTGCCGCAGCCAAGCACAAAAGTGCTGAGATGCGAACAAAGGGCGAAAACTACTTGGCCGATGCCGCTCCGAGCTGAGCGGCAATACGCGTGGCTTCCTCAATTGCCCGGGCCAGCACCGATCGGATCTTCCCGTCTTCGAGCATCAGCAATCCGCCAATGGTGCAGCCGGCCGGCGTGGTCACATCGTCTCGCAGGGCGGCCGGGTGGCGGCCGGACGTCTGGATCATTCGAGCGGCGCCAAGCGCCGTCTGCGACACCAGGGTCAGGGCCAGGTCGCGCGGGAGGCCAACGCGCACGCCGGCGTCCGCCATCGCTTCCATGATCAGAAACTGATACGCCGGCCCACTGCCACTGAGCGCCGTGATCGCGTTGAAATGGGCTTCGTCGGCCTGCAGACACCGGCCGACGCACTCGAACACCTGTCGCGCACGCGCGATGTGCGCAGCCGTGGCGTTGGCGCCACCGCAGACGACCGTCATGCCTTCACGTACCACGCAGGGCGTGTTCGGCATCGCCCGGACCCACGGACTTGCCTGTTCGGTGAGTGCGTCCAGCTGCTTCAAGGTCGTGCCGGCCAGAATCGAAATGAGCAACGTGTCTTTCTGCAGGCCGGCTTCGCGCAGGGCCGTGATGGCACGCGCCGCCTGGGCCGGCTTCACGGCCAGGACGATGACGCCGGCGCCAGGAATGCGGTCCCGCACGTCGGTCTCAACGGCGATGCCGAGGGCGTCTGCGGCGGCCTCGCAGCTCGCCGCGGATCGGGCCGTGCCCCAGGCGCGGTCTCGGGTGAGTGCCCCGGCGTCGAAGAGGCCCTTCAGAATGGTGCGCCCCATGACTCCTGTACCGATCACACCGAACGTGTCAGTGCCGGACAGCAGTGGTGGGTGCACCGCGTGGTCGTGGTGAGACATCTATTGGGCTCCCGTAGCGCTGTGATGACTGGCCTCGTCGCCGAGACGGCGATCGGGCGTCAGGTAATTGCGGACGTAGTCATCGATCGCCTCGCGAAACGGCGTGATGGAGGCGCGATAGCCGCTGGCTCGGAGACGATCGATCATCGCCTCTGTCGAGTACTGATACCGCGACTGCAGCGGCTCGGGCATGTCGACGAATTCGATGTGGGCCGGGCGGCCCATCGACGCAAACACTGCGTCGGCAAGCTCGCTCCAGGTGTGCGACTGGCCTGCGCCCAGGTTGATCAGTCCATTCGCGCTCGGCTCGGCCGCGACGTGGAGCGTCATCTGCACGGCATCTTTGACGTAGAGAAAGTCCCTCCGCTGCTGGCCGTCGGCGAAGTCGGGCCGATGGCTTTTGAACAGCTGGACGCGTCCCGTCTTCTGAATCTGGTGAAACGCCTTGTTCACGACGCTGCGCATGTCGCCTTTGTGCGACTCGTTGGGCCCAAAGATGTTGAAGTACTTCAGGCCCGCAATCTTGGCGAGGTACCCCTGCCGAGAGGCGTGCAGGTCAAAGAGGTGTTTTGAGTAGCCGTACATGTTCAACGGCCGAAGCGATGCCAGGTCAGCACGCTCACTGAGCGTGCCCTCGAGCGCGCCGTAGGTGGCAGCCGACGAGGCGTAGACAAACCGTGCCTGACGCGACAGGGCCCACTCTGCCAACTGGCGTGTGTACTCGGTGTTGTTCCGCAGCAGGAACGCCGCATCGGTTTCAGTGGTCGAGGAGCAGGCGCCCATATGGAGCACGGTCCGCACCTGATCCAGTGTGCCGCGTTCGATCGCCTTCAACAGCGCCTCGGGCCCGATCACATCGTCGAAACGCAACGGGACGAGGTTGCGCCACTTGTCAGTCCGGTCGAGCTCGTCGGAGATCAGAATCCGCTCATGCCCGCGCTGATTGAGGGCCCAGACCAGCGCGCTACCGATGAAGCCGGCGCCGCCGGTGACGAGAATCGTGCCGTGATCCAACATGGGGTTAGCCGAGAACTTCGTGAATCTGCGAGGCGAGCCAGCGCACATCACCCTCATCGATGACCAGCGGCGGAGCAAGCCGGATGACGAAGTCGTGGGTCTCCTTGCACAAGATCCCGCGTCCCATCAGTTGCTCGCAGATCGGACGTGCCGGTCTGTCCAACTCGATGCCGATGAGCAGGCCCTTGCCGCGGATCGCCTTGACGATCGGGCGGCCGTCTCCCTCAGAACTCGTCAACAGCGGACGTAAGAGCTGGAGTAATAGCTCACCAAGCACTGCGGAGCGCTCGATCAACCGTTGGTCTGCGATGACGCCCAGGGCCGCGCGCGCCACCGCACAGGCGAGGGGGTTGCCACCGTAGGTGCTGCCGTGACTACCAGGAGTGAAGACATCCATCACGTCACGTCGCCCGACCACCGCAGACACCGGATAGACCCCGCCGGACAGCGCCTTGCCGAGCACGTACAGATCCGGCGTCACCTGCTCGTGCTGGCAGGCGAACCACGCACCGGTCCGTCCGAGACCGGTCTGGATCTCGTCGGCGATAAACAGCACGTCGTTGGTCCGGCAGAGCGCCGCGGCGGCTGACAAGTAGCCGGCCGGCGGCATGACGATGCCGGCTTCGCATTGAATCGGCTCCACAAGGAAGCCACAGGTGCGAGACGTGATCGCTGCCGCGAGCGCCTCGATGTCGCCGTACGGCACCGTGACGAAGCCAGGAGTCAGCGGGCCGAACCCGCGCTTGTATTCGGGCTCAGACGATGCGCTGATGATCGTCGTCGTGCGGCCGTGAAAATTACCTGCGCAGACAATGATTTCAGCGGTGTCGATGGGGATGTGCTTACGCTCGTAGCCCCAGCGCCGCGCCGCCTTGATGGCCGACTCGACGGCCTCGGCTCCTGTGTTCATCGGGAGCACGACGTCCAGACCCGTCAATGTGGCGAGTTCCTGGCAGAAGAGCGGGAGCTGATCGTTGTGAAAGGCGCGGGAGGTGAGCGTGACCTTTCGCGCCTGTTCGATGAGAGCCGCGATGATTGCCGGGTGGCCGTGTCCCTGATTCACGGCGGAGTAGGCGCTCAGGCAATCGAGATACCGCCGGCCTTCGACGTCGTAGACCCAGCAGCCCTCCGCGCGCGTGAGAACCACGGGCAAAGGGTGGTAGTTGTGGGCGCCGTAGCGCTCTTCGAGCTGGAGGAGTTCAGCGGCAGTGCGGTCCACAAGCGTTGTCACGACCCGGTATCTTACCTTTGGGCCGCCGCAGCCGGGAATGGGCGTGTCGCTATAATCGCCAAGCAATGTTTCGCCGCCTGGCAGTGACCGCGGTGCTGTCGTGCGCCTTGGCGGGTGCCGTGGTGGCACAGACCCCGCCCCCTCAGGCGGGGGCCGTGCCGACCATTCTTGTCACGCGCCAACTCCTCGAGGCTGAACACCTGGTCGTTGGTCAGCTGGTGTCGCTCTCGGCCGATCCCGGCGGTGCGCATCCCCGAACCTTTCGCATCGTTGGCCAGTACGAGCCGGTGCCGGATCCGATGCGGCTCGGTCAGGCGAGGCACGAAGTGCGGATGCACCTGCCGGACATGATCGACCTCAGCGCGGACCCGGCCGATCCGGTTGATGCGGACGCGATCGACACCATCAACGTCGTCGCCGAAGGCTCGTCGCAGGTAGACGACCTGCGTCGCAGCGTCGGCACGAGACTGCCCGGCGTCGTCGTTAGCGCCGCCGGCGGCGGACCTGCGCAACCGTTCGTGGTGCTTGAGCGCTTTCATTACGCCATCGCGATCGTCACCGTGATCGCCAGCAGCATTTTCTTACTGGCGCTGATGTTGATGCTGGTCGACGAACGACGTTCGACGGTGGGAGTGCTGCGGCTCATCGGCTTCAGACGACGCCGGATTGTCTGGCAGGTGCTGGCGGAAGGCGTCGTCATCGCCCTGGCCGGCGCGGCGTTTGGCGTTGTGCTGTCGGCCGCCTTTCAAGGCGCCATTAACGGGTTCTTCCAGTGGAAGTACGACACGGCGCTGGTGTTTGTGCGCGTCACGCCGGCGATCGCGCTGCGATCGGTGGTGATTTCCGTGCCGCTCGGTGTCCTGGCGACACTGGTCTCGTCGTGGTCCATTCTGCGGGTCGACGTGCTGACGGTGACGAGGCGATGAGGTCGTTCGGTTTCGCCGCGCGCAGCCTGATTCGTCAGCCGGGCCGGTCGACCCTGGGCATTCTCGGCATCGCCGCGGTCGGCGCGTTGCTGTTCGACATGCTGCTGTTGTCGCGTGGGTTGCTGGTGTCGTTTCGCGACGTGCTCGACAGTGTCGGCTTCGATGTGCGCGTCATGACCACCGATGGCATGCCTGCCGGCGCGGCGCCAATCGCCCAGGCGTCGCTTGCGGTCGCGCAGATCGGCGGGCTCCCGGAGGTCGGTGCCGCGGTGGCCGTGCGCGTGTCCGAGGGGGAAGCGACCGGCAAGGATCATCGGCGAACGAGGTTCGCGCTGACGGGCGTTGATGCCGGGGCGCGTCACCCCTGGCGAATCGTGATGGGCCGCGACCTCCGCACCACTGCGCGCGGCTCACCCTCGGATCT
>JBEBGG010000314.1:0-2223 GCA_040081555.1 Vicinamibacterales bacterium | reverse complement strand
CGCGACGCTCGTGGACGAGCGCCGACAGGTCGTGCAAACACCAACCAGTCGCACCGATGTGCGGAGCTAGGCGTGTCTTGGCGGATGGTCGATGTCGAACGAGGGGGCGGGAGGAGCGTCGGGTAGTGCGAATGCCTGGTCGGCGACCAGGACACGCCAGAACGGACCGGCCGGCCCGAGGGGTTCAGTCTGGAAGGGGACCACACAGAGACAGGGCAGCCGTGATTCGTCGTCGTCCGGCATATGGGCCGACGAATGACCGGTACGCGCCGACAGGGGGTCGATGCATCCGTCAACGCACCACAGCGCGCTGACCGTGACGGCGAGCAGGACGACGATGGCGCAGGCCCTCATCACGAGCGCACTGTACACGATCGGCACGGCGGATTCGGCCTGGTGGCCTCGGGGGCTCCGCCAGGAGGTCGCGTCGTTGGTCGAAGCGGATGGTCTGGACGTAGACCGCTGCTGCCGAAGCCATGACTAACCTCTGAGCGCCCTCAGAATGTGTGGTTCCAGTGTCGGCCAGATGAGCGCGACGCCAAGCGCCACCGTCGCGACGAGCATCGCACGTATGGTTGATGGTGCGGGCCGGCGCCTGGTTCGGATGCTGCTGACGGCCACCCATGCCCAGGCAATGGTCACGAGAACACCCGCCGAGTAAAGGGCCCCCAGCGAGTGCGCCGATCGCGGTGGTGGTCGCGACTGTTGAGGCCAATCTGGAGGTCCGACGATGGAGAGAAAGCGGCTGTTCACTCATCGTCGGTTCCGTCCTAGCTGCAGCAGCCATTGGCGGGATGTGCGCAGCGCCCAGTCGGGGTGGGCGACTCGGACGTGAGGAACGGCTCGAAGAACACGTCTGCCGCGTCGCGCACCCGATCCGGGGCCGTGATGGTCAAGCGGACGTCACTGCCGGACTCGTCGAGCGCGAAGGCCAGGAAGGCGCAACATTCGGACTCCTTTCGGACTAGCTCATGGACTCGCTCCCGCACCGCCGCGGCGTAACGCAATTCCAGGGCCGCACCGTGCCGCTGATGGCTGAGCAGGCCGTCGCGGTTCAGGCTGGCGATCCAGGCCAGTCGCTCGGCGTAGTCGGTCCCGCCAAGGGCGCAGGCAATCGGTGCGTTGTTCGTGGTCATGGGGCCAGCTCCTTGCTGATCGACGTCACGCATGCCACGATAGATGCTCAAGTCACTTGAAGTTCAAGGGCTTTCTTGCGAGAGATTCATGAGCCACCTGCGCATCGGCGAACTTGCGGACCGGACCGGGACCTCGGCACCAACGATTCGGTACTACGAAGAGATCGGGTTGCTGCGGGCCGCCCCCCGCCAAGCGGGCAATCAGCGAGTGTACGGGCGCGCCGATGTCGACCGGCTGACGTTCATTCGCCGGTGCCGCGAGTTCGACTTCTCGATCGAGCAGGTGCGGACGTTGGTCGGTCTCCTCGATAACCGATCGAGTTCCTGCCTCGACGCCCGGGAGCTTGCTGCCGCTCACCTGGAAGCCGTGCGGGCCAAGATGCGTGAGCTGCGGGCACTCGAGCGGAGTCTCGTTGGCTTCGTCGCGGACTGCGACGCCCAGTGCGCTGGCGGGCCCGGGCCCGACTGCGTCATCCTCGGCGACTTGGGCAAGCGTTGCGGTTGCGGACCGGTGGTTCCGTGATCGCCAACCTGTTCGCGTTTGCTCTCGCGGCTCTGCTGGAGATTGCCGGCTGCTTTGCGTTCTGGATGTGGCTGCGCCAAGGACGCTCGTGGACGGTCGCCGCGATGGGCGTCGTGAGCCTCATCGGGTTCGCCCTCATGCTGACGCGTGTGGAGGCCGGCTTCGCAGGACGCGCGTATGCCGCCTACGGGGGCGTGTACATCGCCGCCTCGCTCGCGTGGTTGTGGGGAATCGAAGGGCAGCGGCCAACCGCGGCCGATCTCCTGGGGGCCACCCTCGCGATTGCCGGTGCCGTGGTCATCGTCGGCGCAGCGTCGCGGCACTCCGGAACACTGCTGCCGTAGACGCAACAAGCTCCTGACGACGTCGGCTCAGCGCTTTCGCCGAAGAGGGAGCGTCCAGTTCTCGATCCTCAGGTTCGGTACGCGCTCGAACTCCGCGGTGTTGTTCGTGACCAACGTAAGCGCAAGCGTCCTGGCATGGGCCGCGATGAACAGGTCGTTGGCGCCGATCATGACGCCGCGGCGCTTCAAGTCGGCCCGGATCTCGGCATAGTGGAGCGCG
>JBEBGG010000142.1:0-8718 GCA_040081555.1 Vicinamibacterales bacterium | reverse complement strand
ACCATACGCACCTCCGGAGCTGCCAAACTACTCCTTTGAAGAACAGACCCTGTTCGAGTCGCACCGCGGGCCCCTGCGCACCATCCGAAGGCTCCTGCTACCGGTGCTGAAACTGTTCTTCAACCCGAATCCACTGATTCAGGCGCTTAACATTCAGTCTCGCCTCAACACGATGCACGCCGAGCGCGAAGCGAGGAATGAGGCAGCGCGGCACACGTTCGATGCACTGCACTACGAGGTCATCCACAACCTGGTGGTCGAAATCACGCGACTCGGTATCGAAGTGAAGAATCTCAAGATGAGCGTCGAGTCGGTCACGAGCCGACTCGAGTTCAACGAAAGGCGTGCACGCGCGCTCGAAAGCGTGGTCGCCTACAAGCCGGCCGAGGAACGCGTCGCAGCCGTACCGCAGGAAGCACGGCCAGCCCGCGAACCGCGTGAAGGGCGTGAGCGGGGCGACCGCCGTGAAAGTCGCGATCAGCCCCGCGAGTTCCGCCCGCGGGAACCACGCGAGCCGCGGGACGTACGAGAATTGCGTGAGCCACGCGAATCCCGCGAACCCAAGGAGCCGCGGGAGCCCAGGGAACCACGCGAGCCGCGCGAGACAGCGGAGGCACGAACACCCGACGCGCCGTCCCCCCCGCCGGAGGGCGTCGTCGCCTCTGTGCCGGCAAGCGAGTCTCCTGAGGGCCCGGGCCAGCGTAGCCGCCGCCGGCGGCGGCGCCGTGGACGCAGAGGCGGTGGGTCGGCCGCTGCAGCCATGGGTGAACAGTCGCCTGCCGCCAACGCTCCCGGCCACGGCGAGTCAGCCCATAGCCTCAGCGCGCACGATCGCGTCGCTGACCCGGACGCCGACAGTTCCGATGACTCACCGTCTGACGACAGCGGATCCTCCGACCAAGGGCAGTGAAACTCGCCTTCGTCGTCCAGCGCTACGGCCTTGCGGTCAACGGTGGGGCCGAGCTTCATGCACGCTACATTGCTGAACACCTGTCGCGCCATGCGACTGTCGAGGTGCTGACCACATGCGCCACCGACTATGTGACGTGGCGCAATGAACTCCCAGTCGGTGTTGAGCAGATCAACGGCCTGACCGTGCGCCGCTTTCCGGTGAAGCACGAACGCGACCCCCTGCATTTCGGGCGGCTGTCCGAACTGGTGTTCAGTCAACAGCATTCGGTCGCCGACGAGCTCGAGTGGCTCGATGCGGAGGGCCCGACCAGCCCAGGTCTCATCAACCACCTGAAGCGACACGGCGCTGAGTTCGACTACTGCATCTTCTTCAGCTACCGATACTGGCACGCCTATCACGGTATTCGCGCTCTCAGCGGACGCACCATACTGGTGCCGACCGCAGAACGCGACTCAGCCATCGGCCTCTCGGTCTTCGAACCAATCTTCCGCGGCGTCCGCGCGCTGATGTACAACTCGCCGGAAGAGCGCACCATGATTCAGGCGCTGGCCGGGAACCAGCAAGTGCCGTCGGTCGTGGTCGGCGTCGGTTCCGAGGTCCCCCTGCACACGCAGCCCTCGAGATTCAGACAGAAACACAATATTCGTGGGCCATTTGTCGTGTACGTCGGACGCATTGACGAGAACAAGGGTTGCAGGGAGCTCTTCGACTACTTCGGCACGTACCTGAAGGAAGGCTCCGGCCGACTGACCCTGGTGCTCATCGGCAACTCGATTCTCGACATTCCGAAACATCCGCGCATCCGCCACCTCGGTTTCTTGGACGACGTCGACAAGTTCGACGCCATCGCCGGCGCCGAGGTACTCCTCATGCCGTCCTACTTCGAGAGCCTGTCGATGGTCGCCCTGGAGGCATGGGCGCTCGGCCGGCCCGTGCTCGCCAACGCCAGATGCGACGTGCTCAAAGGACAGTGCATTCGCAGCAATGCCGGGCTCTACTACGACAGTGAACGCGAGTTCGTGGAAAGCCTGCGGGCACTCGAGCACAATCGCTGGATCGCCGGCGGGCTTGGCAAGAACGGTCGACAGTTCTATCGCGACCACTACGACTGGCCGGTCATCGAACGTAAGTACCTCGATATGTTCGATCGACTTTCGAAGGAGGCAACGACGCGAGACCTTGAGCCAGCGCCAGGATTCTTCGAGCGCCGCAAGCGCGCGGTGGCTCCAGCGGCTCAGCGAGTCGCCGCACTGCCGGCGGGTCCGTCGGTATATGTCGAGAGCTATCAGCCGCGACCGACGACGCCCCTGTCTCCGCCGGTGCCTCGGCGCCAGACTCCAGAGTCACGACCGTCTCCGCCAGCGCGGCAACGCCGGCCACAAGAGCCGCGTCGGGGCGGCCCGCCCCGACACGGCGGTCGCCGATGAGTCGCGGCTCTGCGCCGGCCGTTCACCAGGTACTAGCCACGCTCGGTTACGGCGACGCAATCGGCCACGAAGTCCTGGGTATTCAGCGCGTGCTGCGCGCCTCGGGCTATGAGTCGGACATCTTTGTGGAGACGGCCGACCCTCGGCTTGAAGCGCTGACGCGCGATTACCGCGAGCTCGTCGACGCGAGCCACGCGGACAACCTGCTCCTCCACCACTTCTCGATCGGTTCGAAGGCCTCCAGGACAGCGTATGCCCTTCCCGACCGGATGGCGCTCATCTACCACAACATCACCCCACCCGAATACTTTGCCGCGGTGCATCGGACGCTGGCGCGACAGTGCTTTCGCGGACGACGCGAGATCCACGCCTACGTCGACCGCTGCGATTTAGCGATGGGCGATTCTGAATTTAATCGCCTAGATCTCGAGCGGCTTGGCTTCACGCGGACGGCGGTGTTGCCGGTTGTGCCAGATCTCGCGCACCTGGACAGTCCGGCCGACTGGTTCGTTGCAAAGCAGTTCGACGACGAGTGGACGAATATCGTCTTTGTCGGACGAGTGATCGCCAACAAGAAGATCGAAGACGTGATTGGCGCGTTCCATGCGTATCACACACGATTCAACCCTAGGAGCCGGCTGCTGATCGTTGGCGTCTTCAGTCTCTTCGAACGCTACTTTGCCGCGTTGACGCACCTGGTCCAGGAGTTGGGCCTGTCGACGGTGCACTTCACGGGACACGTGTCGGACGCAGAATTGATCGCCTACTACGAAGTGGCGGACCTGTTTCTCTGCGCCAGCGAGCATGAAGGGTTCTGCGTCCCGCTGGTCGAAGCGTTCTACAAGCAGGTGCCCGTGCTGGCGTATGCCGCAACCGCCGTGCCGTCGACGATGGACGGCGCCGGAGTGCTGTATGACGACAAGTCGCCCATGCGGGTCGCGACCTTGATGGACGCTATCTTGTCAGATACGGACCTCCAGGACACGATCGTTAGACACCAGCTCGATGCAGTGGAGCGGCTTGAGGCAAAGGACTTCGACGGCACGCTGTTGCGTTTCGTCGAAGGCATCCTGCGTTCGCCGCGGCAGGGCGCCGCGAGGGTCTCCTTCGATTTCTGGCATCAGTTCGACGCCTTCGAAGCGTTGGAGGAGGTCCGCAAGGTCAGACCCTCAGCGTTCAAAGCATTGCCCGAGGAAGGCGCCACCTAGGCGATGGTCATCAATCAGTGGGTGCCCGCCGCACACACGGGCGACGCCATCGGTGATAGCGCCAGGAGAACCCGCAGCCTGCTCCGGACGCTCGGCCATCAGTCCGACATCTTCGCGCTGACGATCGACGACACACTGCGCGGCGACGTGCGACCATTCGATGACGCGGCGGCCCATCTTGGCGACCTCACCATCTTCCATTTTGCGTTGCCCTCAGTGATGACTGAGGCATTCGCACAGCTGCCCCGCGGTCGTATCCTCCAGTATCACAACGTCACTCCGGCCGCGTACTTCGCTCCCTACGATCCTGCACTCTTCAGGTTGGCCTCGATCGCGCGCGCAGAACTGGCGACGCTGATCGGTCGCGTGGAGCTTGCGGTGGGCGTGTCCGAGTACAACCGCCGGGAACTTGATGCGATGGGCTTTTCCAGGACCGCGGTAGTGCCGCTCTCTGTCGACCTGGCGCGCCTGACTCAAGCGGAGGACCGGCCGGCATTGGCGAGGCACCTGACCGACGATTTCGTGAACTTCCTGTTTGTGGGCCGCGTCGCCCCGAACAAGAAGATCGAAGACATCATTCAGCTGGCCGAGCACTACAAGCGTTATGTCGATGCGTACTATCGCTTCATCTTTGTCGGCAAGTACGACGCCGTCCCGAGCTACTACCAGACAATCCGTGCACTCATGTCCCAGTACCGGATGCTGAACGAGCGCTTCGTGTTCACAGGGCCGGTGCCAGACGAAGACCTGGCGGTCTACTACCGGCACGCCGCGGTCTACATCTCAATGAGCGAGCACGAGGGGTTTTGCGCGCCGCTGCTCGAGGCGATGGCGACCGACGTCCCGATTCTCGCCTACAGTGCCGCAGCCATTCCGGAAACGCTTGGTGGCGCGGGAGTCCAGTTTTTCGAGAAGGACATGGAGTACGCTGCTGAACTGCTTGGGGCTCTGGCCTTCGACGACCAGCTTCGTAGCCGGGTCATCGCAGGCCAACGCCGGCGGTTGGCCGACTTCACAGACACCAAGATCCAGCACGAACTCGAATCAATGATCGCTCAGGCCAAGATCTGCAGCACCCACGTCTCATGAAAATCGGCTTCATTATCCAGCGCTACGGCGGCGATGTGCTCGGCGGATCGGAGCAGCTTTGTCGTCTTGTCGCCGAACGGCTCTCCGCCACTCACGACGTCGACGTTCTGACAACCTGCGCGCGCGACTACATCACCTGGAAGAATGAATATCCAGAAGGCATCGATCGCGTCTGCGGAGTGACGGTGCGCCGCTTCGCCAACGCGCAGACCCGCGACCTCGAATCATTCAATCGCTACTCCGACTGGATCTACAACAACCCACATACACGCCAAGATGAGGTCGAGTGGCTGAAGCAGCAGGGACCATGGTGTCCGGCGCTCATCGACTACCTGAAGCGCAACCATCAGCAGTACGACGTGATGGTCTTCTTCACCTATCTGTACGCTACGACGGTCATGGGACTCGATGTCAACCCTGGCCGCAGCATCGTCGTGCCAACCGCGCACGACGAACCGGCGATCAAGCTCGAGATCTTCAGGGACGTTTTCAACAACGCCGCGGCGCTGTGCTACCTCACTGACGCCGAGCGACAGTTCGTCCAGCGCGCGTTTCCTGACCGTCCCCTGCTCGAAGAAGTGATTGGCGTCGGCATCGACCTCCCGCACCAGCAGCCGTATCCGCGCATGCCATTGCCGCCTGGCGAAGAACCGGTGATCGGTGACCAGTCGCTGCCCCTAACCGTGCAGGAAGCGGCCGACGCTCAGGCCCAGGCGCGCGATGACGACGAACCGGCTCAGTCGTTTCCCTCGCACCTGACGGCACGCGGCTCAGTGTTTCGCCGCAGGCATCGGATTCACGGTTCGTTCGCGCTCTATGGCGGCCGCATCGATCCAGGTAAGGGCTGCGAGGAACTGCTCGACTACTTCGGCAGCTACGTCAAGCACGGCGGAGATGCGACGCTTGCGCTGATGGGCGTGAAGTTGATGTCGCTGCCTTCGGAGCCGTATGTACGCTTCGCCGGCCTGCTCGCGGAGAACGAGCGGGTGCAGGCCCTTGAGGCGGCGGACGTGGTGATTTGCCCGTCCCCATACGAAAGCCTCTCGCTGCTGGCGCTCGAAGCGATGGCCGTCGGAACCCCAGTCCTCGTCAACGGTCGCAGCGCCGTTCTCGTTGAACACTGCGTGCGGAGCAACGGTGGATTGTGGTACGAAGACCGCGATGAATTCGTCGAGTGCCTGACCAGGCTGGTGGCCGATCCTGGCCTGCGGAGAGCACTCGGCCGTAACGGCCGGGACTATGTGCGGGCGAACTACCGCTGGGACGTTGTGCTCGGCAAGTACGAGCGGATGTTCACGAAGGTCCGAAACGCGCGCTGAACTTCCGGGCGATCGAGGGTCAACTGTCTGACTCGCTGTCCACAGCGGGGGTGACCCGCACTGGTTCGCCGACCTTCCTGCCTTCGCCAAGTTCATCGCCAGCCGAACGGCGCCGCGGGCGGATGTCGTACCGCTTGATCATCTCGTTCAGCGTCGTTGGCTTGATGTGCAGCAATTCCGCGGCCCGCTTTTGAACGCCGCCCGACGCGTCGAGCGTTGACTCGATGAGCCGCTTCTCGAAGTGAGTGGTCACATCTTTGAAGGAGATGCCTTCGGCCGGCAACACGAACTGAGGGATGTGGAAATTCGGCGAGCGGCGCACCTGAGCAGGAATAAGATCCGCACCGATGCGCGGCGTCGAGCTCAGGACCACGGCACGCTCAATCACGTTCTCGAGCTCACGCACATTGCCAGGCCATGCATACTCGGTGAGCAGGTCCAGGGCGTCAGGTGTCACCTCGACATCTAGCTTGCGATTCTCGGCGCCGTACTTGGCGAGGAAATGCTGCACCAGCAGCGGAATGTCATCCTTGCGGTCCCGCAACGGCGGCAGCTGAATGGAGATGACGTTCAGACGGTGATACAGGTCCTCATGGAAGCGCCCGTCTTCCATGAGCGACTTGAGATCAAGATGCGTCGCCGCAACAATTCGCACATCCACCTTGATGGGGTCGACATCGCCCAGTCTCGTGAATTCGCGGTCTTGGATCAGCCGAAGCAGCTTGCTCTGAGTCTCGATCGGCATTGTGCCGATTTCGTCGATGAAGAGCGTTCCGCGATCGGCGACGTCGACCAAGCCCTTCTTCGGAAACAACGCGCCTTCGAAGGCACCCTTGACGTGGCCGAAGAGTGACGACTCGAGCAGATCCTGTGTGAGATTGCTGCCGTTGGAGGCGACAAACGGCCGCTCCGACCTCGACGAATTACTGTGAATCGCGCGCGCGACCAATTCCTTACCAGCACCGCCCTCACCCTGAATGAGGATCGTGGATCGACTCGGAGCTGCTTGAATGATCAGGTCGAACACCTGCCGCATCATCGGGCTACGACCGATGATGTTGGCGAACTTGTGGTAGCGCTCCTGAATGTTCTGGCGCAGGCTGCGGTTCTCAGAGACCAGCCGCCGCCGCTCCATGGCGTTTCTGAGCACCACCAGCACTTCGTCATTCTTAAACGGCTTGGTAATGTAGTCGAACGCGCCGCTCTTCATCGCCGAAATAGCGCTCTCAACGGATGCGAATGCCGTGATGATCAGCACGGCAAGGTCTTCGTCGAGGCGCTTCAATTCGTCAAGCGTGGCGATGCCATCGAGGCCGGGCATCATGATATCGACGATGGCGGCGTCAAACGGCATCGTGCGCGCTAGGTCTAGGCCTTCCTGTCCGGACGACGCAAGGCGGACGTCGTACCCGTCGCGGACCAGCAGCGTCTCCAGAATCTCGCGCATGATCTCCTCGTCGTCGACGACGAGAACGGAGCCTTTTCGGGTTGGGGGCATGGGCTGGGTCGGTTACAGACGAGCGGCGGTTCGGCGTGAGGCGTGCATCGCCATTGGCATGGTCAGCGTAAAACGGGTGCCCTGGCCGACCGCGCTGTCGCAGCGCAGGGAACCATCGTGTTCACGCACGATGCCGTACGAGATGGAGAGACCAAGGCCAGTGCCGCGCCCAATCGACTTCGTCGTGAAGAACGGATCGTAAATACGGGCGAGCTGTTCTTGCGGAATACCCTGTCCAGTGTCCGCGACTTCCACAAGAACAGAATCGCCGTCGATGCGAGTCACCAGCGTCAGCCAGCCGCCACGTGGCATGGCATCGCGAGCATTGAGGAAGAGATTCAGAAACACCTGCTGGAGCTGATGCTCAATGCCGAGCACTGTGAGTGGCACGTCCGACAGCTCGCGGCGTACCTTGATCTTGCCCTGTTCGAATTGGTGCTCAAGCAGCGACAGCACGTCCGTGACGACGCCGTTCAGGTCCATCGGACTGGGCTCGCCACCGGCTGGCCCCTGGCGGGATAGCGTGAGCAGACCATTAACGATCTTCGCGGCACGAAAGGTCTGGCGCTCAATCTTCTCCAGCAGCACCGTCCGCGGGTCTGACGGATCCGCTTGTTCCAGCAGCATCTGTGTGTAGCTCGAGATGCCGGTGAGGGGCGTATTCACTTCATGCGCCACGCCAGCCGCAAGCAGTCCAATTGACGCCATCTTTTCGGAAATCTGCAGCTGCTCTTCGAGGCGGGCCTGGTCGGTGACATTCTCGAGCAGCAAGATCGTGCCGGTGACAGCATCAGGTCCCGTCGTGTTCTGCAACGGGACCGCCGTCGCATTGATGAGCAACCGTGGCGCGGCACCACCGTCGCCGACCGGACGCCGCGCCGTGAGTGGCACCTTGAAGAGAGCCGCGCCTCTCGGGTTATCACGCATTGCGGCGCGAAGGGCGTTGACAAACGGCGCATCAAAGATCTCGGTCAGCGGACGGTCGATGGCGGCCGCACGCTCGACTCCGTAGAAACTCTCGAGCGCATGATTCCACCTGACGACGACTTCGTCCTCACCGAAGACCAGCAGGCCGTCATCGAGCGACTCGAGGATGTTGTCATTGAACTCGCGCAAGCGACCCAGCTCCTCTGCCTTGAGGTGCAGCTGGCGATAGAGTCGGCCGTTCTCGATGGCGGTGGCGACTTGGCCAGCGACGGCGGTGAGCAACGCCAGATCCTCGCTATTGAAAGGGTCGTCTGTGTCGTCGCGACCGAGGGCCAGG
>JBEBGG010000313.1:0-2244 GCA_040081555.1 Vicinamibacterales bacterium | reverse complement strand
CACGAGCGCGTAGGCCGCGAATGCCGGCCACCAGGCGCCGAATCGCTGGTGCCGCGTGAACGCCACCAGGTACGCCAAGTGCGCGAACAGGAAGCTCACCAGGCCGGGCAGGAAGCCCTGCGTCGGCCACAGCAGCGCCACGTCGGCGGCGAGCCGGCGCCCGTGCGGGTCTTGCTCCAAGGCCAGTTCGGCGGGCGGCATTTCAGCGATCGCGTTCCGTTGCATGATGTCGCTCGGGGTCTTGTAGGCGCGCCAGACCGCATTGCTGACGGCCTGTTTGAAGGCGATTCCCTCTCACCGGTAGTCGTGCTCGTGCTGGTCCCTCGCGGCCAGCAACAAGACATCAGGCTCGCGAATCGCGAAGAGCGCGACACACCCGCCATGACCGAATGGGATGATGAGCTCGCGAAACTCCCGTTGCTTCTCGCACCGACGACAGGTGTGCGGCGCAAACGAGAGGATCGTCATTGCGCTCTCTACGGCGTCGCGGAATCGAAACAGGCACGTGTCGTCCGGCGTGTTGCTTGCCAGTTCGCGCTGGACGATGTGTTCCTCGAGGCGCTCGATGTCCTGCTGGAACGTGACGCTGGGGACAACCCGATACCGGGCACTCACCCAGCGCCCCGCTTGTTCTTGCCCGCCACCGCCGCGCGGATGCGATGCTGCGCTACCTTGGCACGCTCCTGCATGCCAGCCAGGAACTCGTCAGCCGTCATCAGGCCCACGCCCTTGTCTGCCGCACGCAATGCCTTCCTGGCTCGCACGACCGCGGCATTCTGCTCGGCGCGGAACTCTGCCTCCCGGCAGACGGCGTTCTCGATGAATTGAGTCAGCGATTCGCCTTCGCGCAGCGCAGCCTCGAGGCTGGCCTTCGTCTCGGGCGTGACGCGGATGGGGGGCAAGGTTGCGGAGCGGCTCATGAGGGAACTGTATAGCAAGTGATATACAAGCTCAAGCCGAACCCCGATATCGCCTAAACTGCGCAGAATTCTGCAACACAGGAGCTTCCATGTCGATCGCCGCCAAGGACGTGGTGCCCTTCACCCTGGCCCGCGCCACCCTCTCCGAGCTGGCCGATGAGGTGAAGCAAGGCAGCGAGAAAGTCATCACCAAGAATGGCGAGAGCTACGTCGCGCTGATCGACTCCGATCGGCTGGACTACTACCACCGCCTGGAGCGCGAGCGCATCCACCTGCTGCTGCTCGAAGACGTGAAGCGCGGACTGGCTGACATCGCGGCCGGCCGCACCGAGGACGCGGACACGGCCATTGCGCGCCTGCAAAAAGCGCGCAAGCCCTCCGCCAAGATCATCAAGACCACGAAGCGGCGTGGCTGAGCCCCGCATTCAGGTCGAACTCACCGCCGGTTTCATCGAGCGGCTGGAGTCGATCGAAACCTTCCTCGCGCAAGCCGATGCACCCCAGGCCTACGACAAGCTGCTCGACGGACTGCGCCGCACGGTCATCCCGAACCTGCGCCGCTTCCCGCGCATCGGACGCCGCTATCTGGACCAGCCTCCGCAGTCGGCCGAAGCGATGACGCAACTCGCCGCGCTACCGCCAGGGGCACCCGATGCTCTGCGCGAATACCTGCACGGTGACTGTCTCATCCTCTACGCGCTCACCGGCTCGACCGTTGATCTCCTGTCGATCCGCCACCACCGCCAACTGTCGTTCGGGTTCGCGAAGCTGTGGGAACCCTGAAGCAGCCGGGCCCATACGTCGATCGTCATCGGAAACTCCTCACTGGCTCGGCCATTCAACGGCTCGCGTGCACGTACCGGGCAAAGTTGTTCAGGATGGCCTGCCACCCTTGGCGCTGCTGTTCGACGGGGTGGTCCGACTCGGTGTCGAACGTCACGCGCACCGTCACGCCGTTGGCGCCAGGGACAAAGGCCACCGAGGCGGCACGGTCGCCAAAGCAATTCGTGCGTCACGACCTGGGTGTACGTTCCGGCGAAGTCGAAACCGAAGCTGCCGTCCTTGGCCTCCATGCGCGACGTGAACGAGCCACCCACGTGCAGATCGACGCTCGACCGCGTGGTATGCCAATCTTCCGACGCGGCGTTCCACCGCACGATGTCGCCCGGCGTCGTGTAGGCGCTCCAGACCGTGGCGACGGGTGCGTTGACGAGGGTTTCGACGGTGACTTGCATGAGCGGGCTCCTTGCGAGTGGAGGGTGGGTTGTGGCGTGCGGTCGGCCGGGGCCGGTCTGGTGGATTGTGACGAGCGGCCGTGGGTCCG
>JBEBGG010000312.1:0-2253 GCA_040081555.1 Vicinamibacterales bacterium | reverse complement strand
CAACAGAACGCGCTTCGTGGATCGAAGCGCGTTCTGTTCCCTAACTCAGTGCAGGTCGAAGCGGTCGAGGGTCATCACCTTGGCCCACGCCTTGACGAAGTCCTGGACGAACCTGTCTTTGCCGTCGGCTTCGGCGTAGACCTCCGCCAGGGCGCGCAGCTCGGAGTTGGATCCGAAGGCCAGGTCCACCGGGGTCGCCGTCCACTTGACCTTACCGGTCGCGCGATCGACGCCCTCGTACAGGCCCTCGGATTTCGCGGACTTGCTCCACTTGGTGGACATGTCGAGCAGGTTCACGAAGAAGTCCGTGCTCAGCGTCCCGGGCCGATCCGTCAACACCCCGTCTGCCGCCTGTCCAGCGTTGGCGTTCAAGCTTCGCAGGCCACCCACCAGCGCCGTCATCTCGGGCGCGGTCAGCGTGAGGAGGCTGGCACGGTCGACCAGCAGTTCCGCCGGCGACCGCCGCTGGCCGGCACGGAAGTAGTTCCGGAACCCGTCCGAGGTGGGCTCGAGGAACGCGAACGATTGCGCGTCCGTCTGCGCGTCCGACGCGTCCATGCGCCCCGCCGTGAACGGCACCTGCACGGTGTGCCCCGCCTTCTTCGCGGCCGCCTCGATCGCCGCGCCACCACCAAGCACGATCAGATCGGCCAGCGACACCTTCTTCCCACCCGCCGCCGCGCTGTTGAAGTCCTTCTGGATGCCTTCCAGCCGCGGCAACACCTTCGCGAGTTCAGCAGGAGTGTTGACCTCCCAGTCCTTCTGCGGTGCGAGGCGGAGGCGCGCGCCGTTGGCCCCCCCGCGCTTGTCCGTGCTACGGAACGTCACGGCCGACGCCCACGCGGTCCGTACCAGTTCAGGAACGGTGAGCCCCGAGGCGAGGATCTTTCCCTTCAGTGCGGCGACATCCTTCGCGTCCACCACCTTGTGGTCGACCTTCGGGATGGGGTCCTGCCAGATCAGGTCCTCGTTCGGCACCTCCGGTCCCAGAAAGCGCGCCCGCGGCCCAAGATCGCGGTGGGTCAGCTTGAACCACGCCTTGGCAAAGGCGAGCCGGTATTCTTCCGGATTCTCCAGGAAGCGCTTCGAAATCTTCTCGTAGGCCGGGTCGACCTTCAGCGCGAGGTCGGTCGTGAGCATGGTCGGCGGATGCCGCTTCGACGGATCGTGCGCATCCGGCACGAGGTTCGCGCCCTGACCATTCGCGGGAATCCACTGCGTCGCCCCGGCGGGGCTCTTGGACTGCACCCAATCCCAGGCAAACAGGTTGGTCAGGTACTCCGAGGTCCACATCGTGGGCTTGGACGTCCATGCGCCTTCCAGACCGCTGCTCACCGTGTCCACCCCGTGGCCCTTCCCGCACTTGTTCTCCCAGCCGAGACCCTGCTGTTCGACGCCGGCGGCGGCCGGTTCGGGGCCGACGCAGTCGGCCGGCTTGTGCGCCCCGTGCGTCTTGCCGAAGGTGTGGCCCCCGGCAATGAGCGCCACCGTCTCCTCGTCGTTCATCGCCATGCGGCCAAAGGCCTCACGGATATCCTTTGCGGCCGCCAGCGGATCCGGTTTCCCGTTGGGCCCTTCAGGATTCACATAAATCAGGCCCATCTGCACCGCGGCCAGCGGGTTCTCCAGCATCCGGTCGCCGCTGTGGCGCTCGTCGGCCAGCCACTGCTTCTCGGTCCCCCAGTACACCAGGTCGGGCTCCCAATCGTCTGTGCGCCCGCCGGCGAAGCCGAACGTCTTGAAGCCCATCGCCTCCAGTGAGACATTGCCAGTCAGGACCATCAAATCGGCCCAGGAGATCTTCTGCCCGTACTTCTGCTTGACGGGCCAGAGCAAGCGTCTCGCTTTGTCGAGGTTGACGTTGTCCGGCCAGCTATTGAGCGGCTCGAACCGCTGCTGGCCGCCCCCGGCGCCCCCGCGCCCGTCGCCCACCCGGTACGTGCCGGCGCTGTGCCACGCCATGCGGATGAAGAACGGCCCGTAGTGGCCGTAGTCGGCCGGCCACCACGCCTGCGAGGTCGTCAGGACCTTCGTGATGTCCTGTTTGACGGCCGTGAGGTCGAGGCTGGCAAACGCCTTGGCGTAGTCGAACTGGGCGCCCAGCGGATTGGACTCGGCGGCGTGCTGCCGCAGCGGTGACAGATCCAATTGATCAGGCCACCAGAATTGGTTTGGCTTGGGCGCACCCTTGTCGTTCACGCCCGCGGCCTCAGCGGGTGGTGCCGCCGGAGGGGTCGGCGGCGGCGGCGAACA
>JBEBGG010000141.1:0-8898 GCA_040081555.1 Vicinamibacterales bacterium | reverse complement strand
ACACACGCGCACGAGGCGGTCACCGCGCGCGACTATCGGCTCGCCCTCAGCCACGCCCTCGACAGCCGCGAGCGGGCGCTCAATGCCGCCGCCCAGGCATCGGCCGGCACCGCGGCCGCGCAGTCCGCCGCTGATACGGCCATCTCTGTCGCCACCGCCGCTGTCGCCGCAGCCAAGAGTGCGCTCCAGGCCGGAGAAGCCGCGCACGCGCCAGCGCGCGCGCTCGCCTCGGTGCAGACCACGCTGGCCACGGCCACAACGGACTTGCAAGAAGCGCGCACAGCGCGGGGCGCCAAGAACTTTCAGGCCGCATCAGCCGCGGCACACGCGGCCACGGAACAATTGGCGGCCATCGCTGAGGATCTGAACGCGATGACGCCGGCGGCTCGACGCAAGCGCTAGATCGCCAGGCGAGGCGGCTTGACGCGAGTCGGCAGTTTTCGCCCGCTCGCCTCACCAACTGCGCTGCAGGAATTACACTCGCCGACGTCCAGGAACGTATGCCTACTGTCCTGCTTCTGGCCCCGTGGGTCCCTGGCGCGCTGGCTTTCGCACGCAGCTTGCGACGCGTCGGAATCGGCGTCCACCTACTGAACACTTCTGTTCCCGCGCCCAGCAGCTCGCTGTCCTGCTTGCGAAGTTGGGAGGCCTTTCCGCCTGCGCTCCGGGGCACGCCGGAAGGCCTCGCCGCCATCACAAGCACCGTAGGTCGACTCAAGCCCGTCGCCCTCGTGGCGTTGCTCGATCCCGATCTTCTGTGGCTTGCCACAACGCGCCAGGCCTTTGGACCGTCGTGTCCGGTGCTGGCACCCTCGGCCGAATCGCTGACCAGGCTCCTCTCGAAGGCGCATCAGTTGGGGATTGCGACGCAGGCGGGGCTATCAATCCTGCCCACGCACCTGGTTGTGCGGGCGGAGGATGTCGACGCCATTCCCACGGCCGACTTTCCTCTCGCCGTGCGGCCGGACCGCCCGGGATGCGTGCTGCCAACCTTCAAGGTGACGCTTGCGACCTCGCCCGAGCAGTTGCGATCCTTGATTCGGGAGCGCCAGCGCATTGACGCTCCCCTGGTGGCACAGCCCTTCCGCAGCGTGCCCAATCTCGTGGTGCACGGCGTGCGATCGGCCGACGGACAGATCCTCGCGTCACGCTGTTATCTTGCGGCGAGGAAGTTCCAGGGCATCAGCCTGTCAATCGAGCCGTGGCCCTTCCCAGACGGGCTGGAGGACAAGTGTCACGAGTTCGCACGGCTGGCGGGCCTGACGGGCTGTTACCACTTCGAGTTTCTCTTCTCGGAGCGCGAGCACCTGGCTCACTTTCTCGAGGTCAACGTCCGCATGGGAGGCACCACCGACAAAGTGCGGCGGACAGGATTTGACGAACCCCTCCTCATGCTTCAGTCGTATGGCATCGCCTCGAACGCTCTCGAGCTCAGCGAGCCTTCGCCTCGGCGGGTCGTCAATAAGCGGACCGTCCTGAAACACATCGCGTGGGCCCTCAGGGGACGGCTCACAGCATTCGACTATCCGAACACCAGCCCCTTGATGCACGTCGCCTATTCGTGTCGCGATCTGATCGTCGCCAGAGACTCGGTGTTCGACTGGCGAGACGTGCTGACCAGTCTCCGCTTTCAGCTGCGCTGAGAATTACGAGCGGCAGCGGCGTGATCTAGGCGGCACGCTTCTCTGTGAGGAGAACTCCGAGCAGGGCGCCAGCAACAATGCCCTTGATGCTTCCCAAGGCGAACCAACCCCACGCTAGTGCCACGGGAATCGGCGAGTGAATATAGGTGCCTAACCCTGCGGACGTCCCCAAGGCGATGCCGAGCAAGCCTCCGAGGCACAGGGCTGTGCCAAGCGACTTCGGCCGGACCAGAGCCCTGTAGGATGCGACAAACACGCCAGCAAGAATGAGCGTGGCCGCAATGATCAGAGAAGTGCTCATCTCCGCGGCCGGACGCCAGAGGTTCGCACTGGAGGCGTACAGCGGCCCCAGGATCAATCGATGCGCCACGGCATCGATGAGCGACCACGCGGTGAATATGGCGATTCCGGCGAGGACTGATCTCGACATGACTGTCCTTCTCCGTTGATGCGCGTGGCCGTCGCTAGAACCCGAGATCGGAAAGACCTGGGTGCTCGTCAGGTCGCCTGCCAAGCGGCCAATGATATTTCCGTTCGCTCTCGCGAATCGGCATGTCATTGATGCTCGCGACACGCCGTCGCATGAGACCCTGCTCGTCGAACTCCCAGTTCTCGTTTCCAAAGGACCTGAACCAATTGCCCGAGTCGTCACGCCACTCGTAGGCAAAGCGGACGGCGATGCGGTTGTCCCGGTAGGCCCACAGTTCCTTGATCAAGCGATAGTCCAGCTCCTTGTTCCACTTTCTCGTCAGAAACTGCACGATCGATTCGCGCCCAACAAGGAACTCGTTTCGATTGCGCCACGAGCTGTCCGGTGTGTAGGCGAGTGAAACGCGCTGCGGGTCGCGCGTGTTCCAGGCATCTTCCGCCAGGCGGACCTTCGTGGCAGCGCCCGCTGCATCGAATGGGGGAAGTGGATGTCGAGGAGACTCGGAGTTGGTCATCGTGGGGGGCTATGCAGCGATACTGGAAAACGACGTCATGCTAGCATTGTGCTAGCAGCGAGCATCATATGCCAACAATCACCGTGCGCAATGTCCCGCCGAAGGTCGTGCAATCTCTGAAAGCGCTGGCCAAACGTCACAACCGATCCATGGAGCAAGAAGTGCGCGACCTCCTGGAAGGATACGTGGTGGAACGGCGGGCCATCCTCGACCAGATTGAGGCCGGCTGGCAGCTGCAGACCCGGCGACCGACGGCCGCCGAGGTCGATGCCTGGATGGCCGTTGGACGACCGTGAAAGCCGTCGTCGACACCAATGTCATCGCCTACCTGCTGGTGGGCACCGCGGCATTCGCGGATGAGTCGCGCGCGTGCTTCGAGCGACTCGTGACGCCACTCGCACCGGCGCATTGGGAAGCGGAGTTGGCCAACGTCGTATGGATGGCCGTGAAAGCGGGCGTCGTGTCAGCCGCCGACGCGCCGGTACGCTTGGGACTCGCGCGACGGCTGGGCATCGAGTCAATTGCCACCTCGACGCTCAGCCAGGGTGCGCTCCTCCGCGCCATCGAGTCCGGGGTGTCCGTGTACGACACGCTCTTTGTCGAATTGGCCGCGCGATCCGCGTGCCCACTGGTGACCTTCGACAAAGCCGTGCTGAAGGCATTTCCCGACATTGCCTGCCGCCCTCGCGACCTCGCCCACCGTTGATCGGTCTGCCCAGCGCCGGGCATCAGTTTCATCCCCAGCCACACACGCTCACTTTTGATATCGCTCGTACAGCTCGCGCGGCCAGTAACGCACCGGCTGGACACCATCGGCCTCGATCAGTTCCGCCTTGATGCGTTCATATTCGTAGCAGTTGAGCTCGAAATTGTTACCCCACGGGTCGGCGAAGTTGTAGGCCCAGCACATGTCGAAGTCGACAACGTCATTGATGTGGAGTGGCTGTTTTGATGGAGTGTCGATGCCGTTTGGGAGGGAGCGCGCGAACGCCATGAAGCCTTCTGCATCCAGGTTGAATGCAATCCCTGTGGCTTGCGGGACCATCGGGTGTCCATCAGTTGCCTCGAACAGCGCGAGCATCGTCTTTCCGCCATCGGCCGACATCTGAAGTGGGCCACCTTCGAACCCCTTCGCCCAGAACTGGTACTTTTCGACGGCTTCAAAGCCCAAATACTCGGCGTACCACTGCGCCGCCACTTCTCGATCGGGCACGCGAACATGCACGTGATCGAGACGCCCCATTCGAAACTTCGCTTGGCTCATCACACCCTCGAATTCGGAGACCTATTGGTGCCACGCGTGTTGGGCGGCCTGTCGTCCGTCAGCGCCTGGCCTGTCGCCGAGCGGGACTGCTCGGCCGGCGGGGCTTCGCTCTCTTCGCGTTGCCCTTGTTGATCGCATTCTGCCAGGCCAGCGTCAGCGCCTCGCCGACCGCCTCTCCGTCGGCAGCCGCGAGCCGGACGCGTGTGTAGCCTGCTCGCCCCCACGCCCCGTTCTCAGGCGTGAAGGTGTCGGGATCGTCACCGATAAATCGCTGTTGCTGGTCCGGCGTGAGGGCCACCATGCCGGACCGTTCATCCGAGTGAAGCGTCGCAAAAATCCGATCGCTGACCCGAAAGTCTGGGTGGCCCATGTGGGCGCCCTCGACGGCACCCTCCATCGCCAGCGCCATTCGACGAAACTCATGGGGCCCCATCGCCGTTATGAGCGCGGAGAGGGCACGCCGACGAATCCGAAAGCGTTGCCAACCGACACGGCGCTCATACTCGAAGCGAGCCTCGAAAGCCTCGGGCCGCATAGTACGACTGCGCGCCGTTGTGATAGGCGAATACCCTCCCGTAGCGCCGGTCACAGAAGAGCGCGCCTCCGAGCGAGCGAACGTCCGGTGGTGTCTTGATCCAGCTGGATGTCTTCGTGTCGAACTCACCTAGTGTCTGCAGCGCTCGGTATTGTTCCTCGGTCAGCAGATCGATGCCCATGGCCGCGGCCATCTCGACGGCGCTACTTTCCGGCTTGTTGTCCTTCCTCGCGTCGAGCGCTTCACGGTCGTAGCAGATGCTCCGCCGACCCACAGGGCTCTCGGCAGAGCAATCGCAGAACGTGAGTTGACCCGAATCCCTGTCGTGACCAATCACGTCAGGCTCGCCGCCACTCGCTTCCATCTGATGAAGCGACCTCAGTGCCTCAGGATTGCGTTCAAGCCGAGCTGCTACGTCGGTCCAGGCGATTCCTCTGTGGCGCGGCACGTTCCTCTCGAAGCGGGCCTTCAGTGTTTGCAGCAGCCTCTCGCGCTCATGCACCTTCATGATTTGGTGGGCCTTCCACCGGGGCGCTCCCAGGGTCCGCGTTCGTCACGGAGCTTCCTCTGGCTAGGCGCGCTCGCCTTAGCCTAACTACTATTGAAGTAGACCGCTCACGTCTGTCCGCAGCCATACCCGGAGCAGCTCGAACGGCTGAACCGCACTTAGCGCCGTGACTCAGGCGGACGGCTATCGCGGCAGCGGCCGCAGCCACTGCCCTTCGCACAGCACTTCCGCCCACCCAGTCAGGTACACGCTGTCGGCCAGCCACTCGACGCGTTGCCCACCGCCCGGGGCAATCACTTCCGCATCGCGCAGGGCGCCGCCGTAGGTGGCCGCCGCCACGAGTGACGCGCACGAGCCGGTGCCTGACGACATCGAGGGCCCGACGCCGCGCTCCCAGATGCGAATGTGCACCCGTGTGGGCGACTCGACGTGCACGAACTCGACGTTGGTACCCTCAGGAAAGAACGGATGCACGGCCATCTCCGACCCGATGCGCACAAACCGTTCATCGTCTGGCAACGGTCCGAGAATGAGCGCCTGCGGATTCCCGATGCTGAGCGCCACAAACGACACCTGCTCACCCGCAATGAGGAGACGCTCCTGACGCACGTGCTGCGGGAGCCCCATCGACGCACGAAACTTCTGGCGCGTGCCGTCCTGCTCGATCCGCTCGAGCGTCTTGGTGCCGCCCTCGGTCTCAATCACCAACGTCAGAGGGTCCCTGTCTTCATGCCACGCCAGCAATGCGCCCAGGCCACGCACGCCATTGCCAGACACCTCGGCGCGCCCGCCATCAGCATTGAACAGCCGCATCGTCGCGCCAGTGGTGGTCCGCTCGTAGACGATCAAGCCGTCAGCACCGATCCCAGTGTGCCGGTCGCACATCTGACGCGCCAATTCGTCGAGACGCACGCCGTCTACAGACGATGTGCGGGCGTAGAGGAAATCGTTCCCGTAGGCGTGCGCCTTGATGACGTCGATCATTTGGTGCCAAACGCCAGCAGATGCCAGCCGAAACGCCGCACCCAAGCCCGCGGCAAGGCATTGAAGGTCCCGACAAAGAGGCCGTTGAACACCAACCCCTTCCATCCGCCATGCAGGCGCGACTTCACTGGAAAGCGCTCGGGCACGATTTCGACACTCTTGAAGCCCCTCAGCAGGCGTGTGAACTCAGGGATGCTGTACTTCAGCAGCACCGGCGCATCGTCGTGCTCAAGGCCCACCTTCATCAGCTTCGAGAGCGCGTTGAGCCACGAGATGCGGTTGTAGACCTGAAAGAGGGCGATGCCGCCGGGCTTGAGGACTCGACGGCATTCATCCACCAACGCCTGCGGATTCGCGGTGTATTGCACCACCCCGTGCGCATAGACGTAGTCGAAACTGTTGTCGGGAAACGGCAACTGCTCGCCATTGGCAACGCGAAGATCGGCGTGCAATCCCTGCTGCTCGAAGTTGGCCTTGGCGAGCGCGATGGCAGACTCGGTGAGGTCTACACCCGTGGCAATCGCGCCGCCCTTGGCAAAGCGCGCCAGATCGATGGCCGCCCCGCAACCCACCTCGAGCACCGCCTTGCCCTTGTAGACGTTGAAGTCCACCAGGCGCAGCAGGTGATGCAGTTTTTCGAAGTGATATTGATCGAGATCCTCGAAGAAGCCGCGGGAACCGACGGGATGCTTGGTGATGTCGAGGTCGTGAATGTGCTGGTTCCAGTAGGAGCGGACTTCGTCGATGGTCGCCACGCGGATAATATAGCCCGGAGCCGCACCCATCCCAGCATGCAGCGCCGTCTCGTTGACCTCACCGCCCGGCCATTCGACGTCCTCGTGATCGGGGGGGGCATCTGCGGCCTCACCGTCGCGTGCGACGCGGCGCAGCGCGGACTGACGGTGGCGCTGGTCGAGCGCCACGACTTCGGGAGCGGCACCTCGTTCAACCACCTGCGGACCATTCACGGCGGCCTGCGGTATCTGCAACACCTCGACATCCCGCGCGCGCGGGAATCGATCGCCGAACGCCGCACGCTCGCCGCCATCGCACCATGGGCCGTCTCCCCCACCCCCTTCGTGCTCCCGCTCCGCCGGTCGCTCGCGAAAGGGCGCCTGGCCATGCGCGCGGGCTTCGCGCTCGACGGCCTGCTCGCCAAGCATCGCAATCGCGACTTGCCCGCCTCCCACCACCTGCCCTCGGGGCACGTGCTGTCACCCGAGGAGGCGCGTCAGCGCTATCCCCTTCTGCGGAAGGTGCCGATGACCGGCGCGGCGGTCTGGCACGACTACGTCGCGACTGATGCGGACCGCCTGACCTTCTCGTGGGCGCAGGCCGCCGCTGCCCACGGCGCAGTGCTGGCCAACTACGTGTCTGCCGGTGCGCTGCGCATCAACAACCAGCGCCTCGCGGTAGTGACGGTGACCGACCGCCATACCGACACGACGTTCGAGATCGTCGCGCGCACCGTCGTCAACGCCACCGGTGCGGATCTCGATCACCTCCTGGCCGGGGTGGGCCTGAAGACGGGCATGCCGGTGACCAAGGCCATGAATCTGGTCACCAATCTCCAGGTGCCGCGAGCAGCGATCGGCGGCCGATCGCCGGCCGGCAGGAACTTCTTCATGGTGCCATGGCAGGGACGGGCACTGTTCGGCACGTGGGAATCAGGCACCTTCGATGCCACCACTGATGTGTCCGCGCGCGCCGCCGACGTCTCGGCGTTCGTGCGTGACATCAGCGACACCTTCCCCTCGCTCGGCGTCACCGACGCCTCGATCACGCTCGTCCATCGGGGCATCGTGCCAGCGGTCAAGAAGGGCGCGCACGGCGCGACTCCCGATGGCCGCGAACAGCTCCACGACCACGCCCTGGGAGGCTATCCCCAGATCATCAGCGTCGCCGGCACCAAGTACACCACCGCACGCGCGATGGCCGAGAAGGTGACCACTCGCCTGCTCCGCGCCCTGGGCCGCCCCGCGGTGGCATGCCGGACGGCGACCACGGCACTGCCCACCCCGCCGTCAGACGGCGAGCCACGGCTGCTGCTGGCGGACCAGGAAATGGTGGCGACGCTCGAAGATGCGGTGGTCCGACGCACACGGCTCGGCGCGCTCGGAGCACCAGCGCCTGAAGTCCTGACCAACGCGGCGCGCATCGTCGGCGGGCGCCTCGGCTGGGCCGCGGCGCGGCGGGCTCAGGAGATCGACGACGTGCGCCGTTTCTACGCCGACCGCGCGCCTAAGCAATAGACCGGTTCGCCTGGCACTGCGGGAGAGAGCCGCTAGGGTATGTCGAAGGCCTGGAAGACGTAGGTGAATCCGAGCGTGACGCCGATGCTCGGGTCGTCCGGCGTCAGGCCAAAGTAGGCAGCCGTGTCGAACCTGATGGCGTTTCGCGTGTAGCGTCCGCCGAGGCGCAACAAGCCTCGCGTCTCGGTGCCGGGAAACGCCTTGCCCGCACGGGTCGACACGCGGCCGTTGACCTCCCCCACCAGTTCGGCGCGATCGGTGAACGCCCGGGCAACCGACGCCCCGTAGATGAGCACGTCGTTTTGTCGGGAGCCGTTGGTGGCGTCGCCGAGGATCCCCATGCCGAGGTTGGCGACGACGCGCACCGAGTCCTTCGTTTTCGCAGCCAGCACCGACGCGAAGAAATCCGTGGTGTCCGGGCCGAGCCCATTGGCGGAACCCGCGTTCGGCAACTTCGTCGCGAAACGGAAGCCGAACGCCGGACGAGTGGCGCGCTCGGAGAGGATTCTGAGCTTCATGCCGATCACGGCATTGTCCACATCGCTCGTGGAGGTGCCTGGCACGTCCAGCAAACCGGCCAGCGGCGCCGCGCTGTCACGCTGGCGAATCGCGAGCCGGTTGTAGAACCCGCCATCCAACTGCATTTCAGCAATGGAGCTCACCCCGATGCTGACGCCAACGGTCGGCACCTTCACAAGGTTCCCCTGCAGCCCGGACACCGGGTACTTCTGCTCGTAGGCGCTCTCGAATCCGCCCTCGACCATGATG
>JBEBGG010000031.1:0-31665 GCA_040081555.1 Vicinamibacterales bacterium | reverse complement strand
CGAGCGCACGGTTTCGTGCGCTCGACTCCCCGCCATTATTCTGCTGCAACAAAGTGACTGAGGGCGCAAATGATCGCGCGATCGCGGCCGATCCGTCTGTCGAGCCATCGTCCACCACAATTACTTCGTGTGGAGGCTGCGATTGGGCCACGAGCGATCGCAACGTGTCGGCAAGCAGCCGCTCGCCGTTGTAGCAGGGAATTATCACCGAGACCCGAACGGGGTTCATATCTTGACCGGTCGTTACCAACTACTTTGACTCTACTACACGACTGCCGTCATTCAGGGCGAGCCGAGGAAGTCTTGGCTTCACGAAAATTCGCCAGGGTGCCACAAATTCAGGGTGGTTCCCGCCGGGAAGGGCATCTGCCCATCGGAACTGACGGAGGCATGAAATACTAAGTCTCGGCGTCTCCACGGAAACAACATTGCGACACCTTCTCGCGCTGGGCTCGCCCAAGTCGGGCTCAACGCAAATATCTCCCCGCTATGAAAGTCTGGACATCTGGCGCGGTGTCGCGTGTTTGATGGTGCTTGGGAATCATGCTGTCACCTACCCATTTGAGGGACGAACTGGCGACTCGCTGGCTCCCGTCTATGTCGCGATGAGCGAAGTCGCGGCCCGCTTGTGGATGGGTGTGCCGATCTTCTTCGTCATCAGCGGCTACTGCATTTCCGCCGCCGCCGACAGCCACCGCCGGAAGAACCTAGGAGTGGTGCGCTATTTTGCGCGCCGATTCCGACGAATCTTTCCTCCCTATTGGGTCGTCCTCGCCACATCCGCCGTGCTGGTTGGAGTTGGCGATGTGCTCTTGAACGGGGCCATCGTCAGGGGCTCGGAGTTTCTCCGCCCGTGGTGGTTTTCCGGAGCCCAATGGTTCGGATCCATCACACTGACAGAACTGTGGCGATTCCACTTCTTCGGTGGGCCGAAGGGACTGTTCCTCGGGCACGCCTGGACGTTGTGCTACGAGGAGCAGTTCTACGCCGTGTGCGGTCTACTGCTCGTGCTCTGCCCGAGACGATTTTTCGCAGGAGCCGCTCTGGTCACGCTGGGTGTTGCCATCGTGGCGGCGGCTGGGACCGCGTGGCACTGGCCGATCGATGGCTTCTTCTTCGACGGGGGATGGCTTCAATTCGCGTTCGGTGTCGAGCTCTATCGCGTCCTCAACTACGGCGACTCTCTCCAACGTCGCCTCTCGCTCGTCGCCTTCATGCTGGTGCTCCTGGGCACCTTGTCGTACGGGGCGGCACTTCTGGCGCCAGTGAAGAACCAACCGCAGCAGCTCTTCGTTGCGAGTGCGTTTGCTGCCCTCGCGATTGTGCTTCGCCCAATGGACTCTGCGATCGCGGGCTCAACGTGGCTGACACCGATTCGAATGTGCGGCGTGATGTGCTACAGCCTCTATCTTGTTCACCTGCCCGTCATCAATCTTCTCCGCGCCGGACTCGTGGCCAGCGGAATTTCCCAACAAGCTCTTGTCCCGGTCATCACCTTGCCCCTGTATGGGGCGGTGTCGATATGGCTCTCCTGGAAGTTCCACCTGCTGATTGAGCGTCGCTTCATGAACAGTCCCGTTCAGACGAGCGGTCAGATGGCATTGGCAAGACAGTGATGATCGATTCTCGGCGCGACGGTAATGTCGATGTCTCGGAGTCGAGACGATTCTCGAGGGTCACGACATACTGGCCATTGGCCGTCGGTGTGCTGGCGACGGCGCTCGTCCTTGGATGGGTTCTGCAACAGGTGTTTCGCGTCACTGGCGGACGCGTGATCTACGCCTTGGATGATCCCTACATTCACATGTCCATTGCCAGGTCGCTGGCGACGCATGGGGTCTGGGGCATCGATCCCGACCAATTTGCCCCGGCCTCGTCCTCGCCGCTATGGACTTTGCTACTAGCCGCCGCGTACAGCGTGACCGGTGTCCACGAGCCCACTGCCCTGGTCCTCAACCTGATGGCAGTCTGTGGGCTTCTGGTGCTTGTCTTCGTTCTCGCTTCACACGCCGGAGTAAGTTCGGCCGCGACGGCGGCCCTGCTGGTCAGCGTGTCGTGGCTCACCCCTCTTGCAGTGCTGGCGATTTCAGGCATGGAGCATGTCGTACAGATTCTGGTCGATCTGGCCTTCATGGCGTGCGCCGTCGAGGCGATCCGTTCGGATGCGACACACAGACAGCGATTTCAGAAGTTGACCTGGTGTCTCGCACCCCTCGTGACCGGGATCCGCTACGAGGGCATGTTCATTGTGTCTGCTGTCTGCCTGTTGATGGCGTTACGGAGGCGCTGGTTCGAGGCCTTCACACTCGGCGTGATGGGCGCTCTCCCAATTGTGGCCTTCGGGGTCTTTTCTCTGGCGCACGGGGGGTTCTTTCTCCCGAATTCGGTTCTGATCAAGGCGCAAAGCGTTGGCGCCCTTCCGGCAGCACTCTCTCTTCACGCGATCTTCGCAAGTGCGATCAGGCCGTTGTGGATGATGTCCTCCACGCCCTATCTGCTCCCGCTCACCCTTCCATCGTCATTTCTTCTGCTCTGGGGAGTGCTTGACGGCAAGGTCTGGTCGCCGCGAGTGCTTTGGAATGCGATCTACATGTCGACCGTCCTCATGCACATGCAGGTGGGCGGCATTGGCTTCTTCTTCCGCTATGAGGCGTACCTCGTCGCCATGGGCCTGGTGGTTGTCGTAACGACCGCCGTGCCGCGGCCGGCGATGTTCGTTCCCTCGAGGGGCGTGGATCGGTGGCCGTACCTTGCAGCGGTTGCGCTGGTCGCGGTGGTCCTGCTTTCGCCGATCGTCTGGCGCGCCTACGTGGCAACGAGCGACGCCGCCCGGGCGGTGGCCAACGTCTACCAGCAGCAGTATCAGATGGGGCTCTTCGTGCGGGCATTCTATGGCGGGCGTGCCGTGGCCCTCAACGATATCGGTGCCGTGAGTTTTCTCGCTCGTAGTCGCGTGATCGATCTTGCCGGTCTTGCAGACATGGACACGGCACGAGCCATCCGCGCCCACCAACTGGATGCCGGTTTCATCGAGGCTCGAGTGCGGCGAGGCGACGCGACAATCGCGATTCTCTACGATGCATGGTTCTCGAAAAGCCTGCCATCCGGCTGGGTTCGCGTCGGCCAATGGACGATCCCGAATCGTGTGTCGGTGGCTGGAGACACGGTCAGTTTCTATGCCATCAACCACGAGGAGGCTGAAAAGCTCGCGGCCAACCTGCGCTCCTACTCGATGGTGTTGCCGGAGTCGGTGGTGCAGCGGGGGCCGTTTATCGACGCACCCACGATTCAGCGCGTCCCCGCGGGACCATGACCGAACTCATGCCGACCGGGCGTTTTCGGCAGCTCGACGGACTTCGCGCGATAGCTGTGGGTGGCGTGATGGTGCAGCATGGCCTTGGGCTCGTCGGTCGCAACGGCGGCGAGGGCGGCTTCGCGCTTGGCAGTGTTGGGGTCCGCCTATTCTTTGTGCTGAGCGGGTTTCTCATCACCGGGATCCTGCTGCAATCGCGCGAAGACGCTTCCCAGCGCGAGGTGTCGCGCTGGCATGTCTGGCGCGCGTTCTACTGCCGGCGTGCGCTCCGCATCCTGCCCCTCGGCTACGCGGTCATGGTGGTGGCTTGGCTGGCGGGCTCTCCGAGCATTCACGCGCATCCCTGGATGTTCGCCACCTACACCAGTAACTTCTTCGTGGCGGCCGAAGGGCTGCGCGATCCGAGCCTGGATCATTTCTGGTCACTGGCGATTGAGGAGCAGTTCTACCTGTTCTGGCCCCTCATCATCCTTGCCGTGCCAGAGCGCTGGCTGGTTGGCGCGATGACCGCCGTCGTTCTACTGGCCATGGTCGCCAGAGCGGAACTGCTGATCCACGCTGGCGTTCATGCCGCCTATGTCTCCACGCCCAGTCGCCTCGATGCCATGGCCATCGGCGGGCTTCTGGCCTTCTATCGACGCCGCAATCCAGGGCGAACCAACGCGCTCCTCGTGGGTCTGGTGGCGGCTGGCGTTCTGGCTCGGCTCGTCGGACGCTTCCTTCCGGATTACCCCGTCGTCCTTCCACTGCCCGAGACCGGATATGTCCTTCTGAGTGCTGCTCTGGTGCTTTGGGCGGCGTCGGGAATTCGCGGACCGGTGGGCCGGGTCCTCGCCAGCCGTCCGATGGTCGCTATTGGGACGATCTCGTACGGCATCTACGTTTACCACATGGTCATTGCCGGCCTCGCACCTTCACTTCAGGCAAGATTCGCCTTGCCCTTCACCTTCCCGCCTCACGAAGGATGGGAACGAATGCTGTGGATGATCGGCACCACACTTCCCGTCGCCGCGGCGTCATGGCGCTGGTTTGAACGTCCCCTCAACGATCTGAAGTCGCGGTTTCCTTACATCCCGAAGGTAGACTGAAGCTCCCTCACCTTGCGACCCGTTCTCCTTGGTCTCTCTCTCGACCCCGATCCGGCGGCGGATCGAGGCGACCGAGGGCCAGCGGTCAGACGATCAGCAGCTGGCGACTAGCCGCAGGAGGTTGGCGCGGAACGCCTCGTCGTCAGCCTCGAAGGCGGCGCGAGCTGCGGCGCCAAGGCGTTCACGATCGGTCAGGCTCATCTGAATCCAGCGCTCGACGGCCGCGTTCAGTCCGGCGCCTGTAATTTTGTAGCGCGTGCCTGAGGCCATCGGCTCTGTCTCGCCGTAGGGCGCCAGCAACCCGCTCGCTGGTGTCACCAGTTCGTTCATGGGTGGCCCATCGGTGGTGAGCACGGCGGCCCCGCAGCTTCTTGCTTCGTTGATCGAGTGGCCGAAGCCTTCTGCCTCGGACGGACAGAGATGCAGGCCGGCGCCGTTCTGCAGTTCAGCCAGCGCGGCGTGCGACAGCCGCTTTGTGACTACCTGCAGATTGGCGGCGCTGGGACCCTGCGCCGACTGCGCAACAACGGTCGCTGTTGGCCACTCAGGATGGCTGCGCCAGGCGGCCAGAATCGCCTCGGTGCCTTTGTACGGATTCCAGCCGGCGACGTGTAGGGCAGTGTTCCAGTCCTTGGTGACGCCAGTACGCCGCTTGTCCTCGGATGTAAACCCGACCAGTGCAGACTTCCGGGCGGCGTCCGCCAGCCGCTCCTCGGCGTGTCGGGTCTTGAACAGCACCAGGTCAAGAGCACCCATCCTGCCTCGATCTTCCCGTGTCAGCCACTCCTGATTTGGGAAGAAGAAGTTGGTGCGCGCCAGACCGAGGTATCGCTCGTCAAGACCTTCGAGGAAGATGTTCAGATCCCAGCGGCGTCCGCGAGATCGTGTCCACCGAATGGCAGCATTCCTGGTCCCGGCGATAGCCCGCTTGCCCTGCTCCGGCAAGAATCTCAATTCCAACGGGGGCTGAAACGGTTGCGGGGACAGCGACACGCTGTGCCCGGCCGACGTCAGAATACCTTCGAGCAGCCGAGCATCCCGGCTCAATCCCTGCCCGTTGTCCTTGAAGACGATGTTGATGTCCTGCGCTCGGCCGCCGGGACTACTCCTCCCTTGGATCACGCCAGTCTCCAAACAGCTTCACTTTGCCAAAGCTGTGTTCGACACCTACCGTGGTTCGTCGAGCCCGAGGCACTTGACGCCCGAGAATGAATTGAGCACCCTGTGCGAGTGATTGACGCCATCAAGCGACCTGTGCGGCGGTTTCTCGAGCGTCATCTCGGCGACGTTGCCGGCCTGGGAACGTACTCTCAGCAAGGTGAGGACGCTGTCTTGTGGCATCTGCTATCAGAGAAGGGCCACGGGTTCTATGTTGACGTTGGCGCTCATCACCCCCGGCGATATTCGAACACATACTTTTTCTATCGAAGAGGGTGGAGCGGACTGAACATAGATGCCACTCCGGGAAGCATGAAGCCATTCGACCTGGAGCGTCCTCGAGATATCAACATTGAGGCAGCTATCGGGACGGCCGTGGGTCCTCTTACCTACTACATCTTCAATGAGCCTGCGCTGAACGGCTTTTCCCAAACACTGCCTGGGCCCCTGCAGGGGTCTGACTATTTTAGAGTGATCGGCCAGCTATCGATCGTGCCGAGACGCCTTGATGAAGTCCTGCGCGAACGGCTGTCCCCGGGGCAGTTGATAGACTTCATGACCATCGATGTCGAAGGCGTCGACCTGGAGGTGCTGACGTCGAACGATTGGGAGCGGTTCAGGCCCAGGTTTGTCGTGGTCGAAGACAATGCGGTCTTCTACATCGACGATGTTGAGAGGTCGTCGGTTGGCCAGTTCATGGCTTCCCTCGGCTACGGTTGCTGCGCCAAGACCAAGCACACCATGATATTTGCCGACAAGACGCGCGCCTCAGCCATCCCCCGCCTCTGATGTGAATCCGACCGGGGCAAACTGCCACTGTTGACGAGTTCAGGCCTTGCCCGTGCCCCGACCTCCAGGCAGCAGGGACTGGACGACGTGCCGTGCACCCCCGAGCGACGGTCGTGCGACGAAGGCTTCGACCGCCAGGGACACGGCCAGCCCTGACCTACCCTCTTCCTTCATCATGCGACTGAGCGACCGCAGCGACCACGATGTCACGCGCGCGGCCTCTGCGCGCACTTCCTGACTCCGGGCACTCACTCGCACGTGTTGTGCTCCGGAGAGCGTCTGCAACTCTGCGGCGGTGCGGCTCCACGTTGAGCTCAATGAACCGGCTTCCGGCAACCGATAACGCGCCACAACCTGCGGGGAGAACAGGACCATCTCGACATGGTCGAGCAGCCGGACGACAAACTCCCAATCTTCACCGAAACGCAGACTCAGGTTGAATTCACCGGCCCTGCGAAGTAGCTCTCGACTGATCACGAGCATGTTCGGATGGACAATCCTCCCCCCCGTGGCATGGAGAAAGGCCGCGCGCGTGGTGCTGAAGACTGGCGGATTCTCTCTGAGTGCCTTCGAGGACATCATCTTTCGGGCATCGGTGAACCAACGGTCGAGGACGAGGGTGTCGCCCCGGAAGCCCTGCATCTCGGCGCAATAGAACTCCCCGCGATGTTCTTCCAGCGCGCTGACCGCGGTCTCCAGATGCTGGTCCCAGGTCCAGAAATCATCGTCGTCAATAAACGCGATGTAGGGATCCTGGCCGGCCGCCATGCCACGATTGCGAGACGCGGACGGACCGCTGCCAGTCTCACCCGCGCGCAGCGGTTGAAGCAGGTGGAAGCGCTCACCGAAACCGCTGACGATCGACCGATAGGCATCCGCATGCTCGCTGCTCGAGCCGTCGTCCACGACGAACACGTTGAACGCCGAGAAGGACTGCCGCGCAATGGAGGTCAGCGCCCGTTCGAGCATCTGAGGCCGGTTGCGGCTTGCGGTGACGACCGACACGGATGAGGGCATCAGCATTCACTCTACCAAACGCAGTTCTGGCGCGTCTGTGGGCGGTATCCACATCTTCGCGGCGTTGCTCAGTTGATGTGCACGAGCACGGTGATGGCGCGGGAACTCGCCGGCACCGGACGCGTCAACCTCGTTGGTCTCTATGCAAGGCGCGTGCGCCTGTTGAGCACAACGGGCTCGCCAACACCACCATCGCCACTGCGACGTATCTGAGCAACGTCAACTTTGCGCGTGCCGCCACAGACTATCTGGCGGTGCCTTCGCGCACCAATCCGTTGCTGCACACCTGGTCATTCGGTGTCGAAGAGCAGTTCTCTCTGGTGTGGCCGCTGCTGATGATGCTGGCGCTGACAAGACGCCGTTGCCGGGAGTCGAGCTCCCACCGCAGAAACCCAAGTAGGTGATCGGCGAGAACAGGTACAGGAAGGCGAGACTGTTGAATACCATGCGCCAGACCCGTTCAGTTGTTTGGACTTATTGGTCCGAAGCGCGAGTTGTGACGGCCCTGGCGGCCGTGGCGGCAAAATGCCACAACGCGCCAACTGAGGGGAAGGTGGCCAGCGCCTCCCAGGCGAGCCGGGATGCCTCGCCGGGACGTTCCTTGGCGATGAGCTGAGAGATCTCCCGCAGCGTCCACGCCTCGCGTGCACGAGCACAACGGCGAATTAGAGTGCTCACGCATCGCAGACGTACATCGAGCATTGCGTGTTGGGCAGACACCGCCTGTTCCAGCTCAGAGCTGGCCAAGCTGAAGCTCTTGCCCTCCGGCAGCCTAATCGCCACCACCGGATCGGGCCGGTAAAGAATCCCTCGCGCGCGATCGGCGAGGCGAAACATCAGGTTGATATCATCGAAAGTCTTCAGGCCTTCCACAAAGGCCCCAACGTCGCTAAATAGCTGCCGCCGAGTGACCGAGTGGGATGGATGAATGTGATAGTGCTGCATCACTCTCACGAAGTCGGCTATCGGAACTCTTCTGACGATCGGATCAGTCAGAATCGCCTGGCACCGAGCAAGTTCCTCCGGAGGAGTGAATCCGACCAAGGTGGGATGGCGAGGCTCCAGCCGAATGTGCGTGAAGTAGTAATCGGCCTTCGCCGCATCGAGGGCCTTCACCGCCACTGCGAGATGGTCCGGCCGGTCCCAGAGATCGTCATGATCGAGGAACGCGACGTACTCGCCACTGGCCAGGCCTAGGCCCACGTTGCGCCCGCGCCCGGGGCCAGAACCAGGACCGTCGGGTGGGCTGGCACGATGAAGAACAAAGCGCTCGTCCAGGTCGGCCCATATATCCGAATACTGGTCCTGTACGTCACTGTTGGAACCGTCGTCCACCACGATGACTTCGAACTGAGAGCACGACTGTTGCTTGATGGACTGCAGTGCCTGTCTGAGCAAGAGGGGCCGATTCCGCGTCGCAGTGATCACCGAGACGAGATGTTTCTGCTCAACGGAGTTGTGATCTGAAATCGAACCCGGGCGACGAGACGACAGCGTCACGAACGGGCTTTCCAGCGAATGACGCCAATGCCGAATCCATCCTGTTGCCAGTTCTCGACGAACTCGTCGGTGTCCGTCGCTTCAGTTTTCAGTTGCTGCCACAGAATGGGCACTCCGCCAACATAGGAACTGGTCTTGACGCCAGTTCGCATCGTGGAATCTGGAACGATGTCGTGAAACCCGATGATGCCCCCAGCCTTGACCAGGGCCGAGTACATCTCAAAGTCGCGTCGAGCACCCTCGAGGGTGTGATCGCCGTCAATGAACAGAAAATCAAGCGACTGCCCACCGAGCCAGTCGTTGACCATTCGCAGCGTCGACTCCGCATGAGAGTCGGCCGCTACGCAGGTGATCGTCTGGTCAGCGCTGGCAAAGCCGGACAAGCCTTCCGCCTGACCGGCCCTGTACTCGAGATCGATTGAGAGAATCCGCGCATCTGGCGCCGCCACCTGGGCGAAGAGCGCCAGGGATCCACCGATCCTTCCGCCAATCTCACAAATCAGGCGAGGCTGCCGTTCACGGAGCTCCCTGAGCAATTGAACAATTTCGAGCTTCTTTTGATCAGGCCTGAACCGTTCAGACGACAGGACGGCATCGACTACCTCTTCGATGTTCGGCTCTGCGGCACAGCGGCGACGCAGTTTCTGCGCCTCTCGAGAAAGGAACGCGGCCTTGCCGCGATTGAATAGGGTCTGCGGCAGGAGCGTCTGCGCGATAGCCTTGAGAACGGCTTCAGGGAAGAGACTTTTCTTCATCACAGAACCTTTCGCTGTGCATTGATCACACCGGGTACCGACGTCTTGTCGAAAGAAGCGGTGTCCGCGGCTCTGCCGTGACCCTACTGTATGTCGAACTCGCTTTTGAGTAGAGAACGATACGGGTGCGACGAGGCCCGTCTGTGATGCGATGTCGACTGAGAGCAGAGCTGCGGTGCCCTGTGCGCGTCAAATGCGGTTGTGTCGGCCCAATGGAAGGCGTCCTATCGTCTCAGCCCCCACGCAGCGCCGATCCAATTGTGGTCGTCGACGACCACTCGTTCTACTCGCTCGAGTATTCCGCTCCGCCGTCTCTCGCAACACGGCTCGTATTTCTTACGGGGCCGAATGTCCTGGCGTCAAGAATGGCGGCGGAGATGCACACTGCCACGGTGGGCACGATTGCCGACTACGACACGCTTCTTGCGAGCCGGTCGTCGTTCCTGCTCTACGATTCTGAATTGTCCGCCAGCAGGGTCGGAACTCCGCTGCTCCCTCGTCTCATTCACGAGGGATGGCAGTTCGCAGATGCCGGCTGCCTGGATGGCAGGGATCTACATCCCCGGCCCGGCGCGCTCTATGAGGTGTCACGGACGGGTTCAGCTCTGCGCAGCCAGTGATGTGTTGCGGGCGGCCCCAGTGACGTCGCTACGGATGTTCCGGATCGAGGGCATCACTTCAGCCAACGCTGCAACACCCATACAGCCCACAGCAGGTAGCCACGCTCGGCTCGGCCACCCGTGTGGTCGGCGAAGAGCGAACTTAGCGCCGCTGTGTCGACGTGAGCGGCCAACGGTCCACCGGACAACACTTCATCGCGAAATGCATCCGCAGCCGGCCCAGCAATCCACTCACCAATCGGCGCCGTGAAGCCGCGTTTCGGCATCTGCCACAGCGCGCCAGGAAGCCGCCGCTTTGCGAGCGTTCGAAGCAGCACTTTGCCCTGCCCTCCCACCTGCTTCCTCGCCGCCGGAATTCTGAACGCCAACTCCACCAGACGTCGATCGAGCAGCGGGCAGCGCACTTCCAAGCTGTGCGCCATGCTCATGCGGTCCACCTTCACCAGCGGATCGTTTGGCATGTAGACCTTGAGGTCCGCGTACTCGGCGCGTTGCAGCGGATCTTTCGATGTGCACCGCCGATACGGTTCGGTCACCGACTCGTAGACCGGACTCTTGGTTACGTCGCTGTCGGGCGCTCGTCCCATCAGGCGCCGCGTCTCCGCAGGCTTGAGGAAGCACAGGTCTGCGTAGTACGCGCCGGCGGGGTCGCGAGCGAGGTTGTCGAGCAACGTGGCAGCACGCAGTGGCCTTGGTACCCGCGGTCCGCGCGGCCAGACGCGGCCGAGTGCACCGGCCAGGGCGCCGGCGCCAGGGAACATGAACTGACGCGCGCGCGCTTCAAGGGCATGCGGCACGTAACGGAAATCGTAGCCAGCCCAGCTCTCGTCGCCGCCATCACCGGTGAGCGCCACGGTCACGTGCCTGCGCGCTTCGCGCGACACATACCAGGTGGGAATCGCAGAAGAATCAGCGAGCGGTTCACCCAAGTGCGAAGTGACCGAATCGATGACCTCGCTCAGCTCGGGTCTGATCGTGGTGGCGTAGTGCCTGCTCTTCACGTGCGCCGCCGTCAGCGCGGCGGTCTCGAGCTCGTTGTGCGCGGCTTCACCAAAACCGACGGTAGCCGTGACCAAGCGATCGCCCAGCGCTTCGGCCATGTACGAGACGACCAGGCCGGAATCAATACCACCGCTCAGAAAGGCGCCCAGCGGAACTTCGCTCTCGAGCCGCTCGTGGACGGCACTCCGCAGCGTCTCGTCGATCTCCGCGATGAGCTGGTCGTCAGGCCTGTCGTCGGTATCAAATTCAGTGACGTCCCAGTACTGCTTGGTGGTAATCCGGCCATTGGCGGCCTGAAGCCAATGGCCGGGCATCAGTTTGAAGACATCACGAAACGCCGTGGCTGGCGCAATGAAGTAGCCGAGCGACAGGTAGCCCTCGAGCGCCGAGAGGTCCACGTCACCTCTCCAGCCGACGGCGTGCTTCAGTGCCGGCAGCTCGCTGGCGAAATACAGCACGTCGTCTATGGTGGTGTAGAAGAACGGCTTCTTGCCCAGACGATCCCGTGCCGCAAACACTTCCTGCCGTCGGCCATCGAAGATGGCAAACGAGAACATGCCTTCGAGCCGATCGACACACGCCGGGCCAAACTCTTCGTAGGCGTGGACGATGGCCTCGGTGTCAGACGAAGTGCGGAACCGGTGGCCCTTGGCCTCGAGGAGCGGTCGGAGCGACTTGTGGTTGTAAACCTCACCATTGAAGACGATCCAGACCGAGCCATCTTCGTTGGACATCGGCTGATGGCCGCCCGCGCGATCGATGATCGCGAGTCGGCGATGGCCAAACGAGGCGCGGGGATGCTGGTCGAAGAACCCGTCGCCATCGGGTCCACGGTGCGCCATGGCGCCGTTGATGCGCACGACCGCCGCGCGCGCATCGGGAGTCAGTGGTCCGTGAAGGCCGAAAGCGCCGCTAATGCCGCACACGGGTCAGTTCTCCGAGGCTCGAAGGTAAGCGTCGCGATATTCGCTCACCATCCGGTCGAGCGTGAAGCGCTCTTCCACGCGGATGCGGCCCGCGCGTCCAAGTGCTGCGCGCAGCGCGGAATCGTCAGACAGGGCGCGGAGAGCCTCGCTCATGGCTTCCACGTTCCGTGCGGGCACCAACCTCGCGCATGATTCATCCAGCACCTCCGGCGTGCCCCCAACACGGGTGGCCACCACGGGAAGGCCCGCCGCCATGCCTTCGAGGATGGTCAGCGAGACGCCTTCGCTGATTGAGCTGTTGGCAAAGACATCGCAGGCCGCCAGTACGGCTCTCGCATCATCGCGGTGGCCAAGGAAGCGTGTCGATGTGCCGCCGTCTGCGTCCTGTGCCACTTGCTCCAAACGTTGACGTTCGGGGCCGTCTCCTACGACCAGGAGCGTAGCTGCCCGGTTGGCGTTCAGTCGGGCAACGGCCGCGATGAGCACCCCGAGATCTTTCACTGGATCGAGACGCGCGACGGTGCCGACGACGCACACGTTGTCGGCAAGACCCAGGCCGCGCCGCATCGACTGACGCGCTTCCACGGTCGGCAGCGCGCCGATGTCGATCCCGTTGTAGATGACGCCCACGCGAGCGGCTGGGAATCCTTCGTTGACGATGTGCTGACGGAGGTCGGCGGAGACGGCAAAGACGCGGGCCGGCGCGTGTGCCCAGAGCAAGCGGTTGGCCCACAGACGTTTCGTTGATGGCGGTGCGTCAGAGAGCCGGCCGTGTTCGGTGAAGATCACTTGCAGGGACGGATGCCACAGGCGCGCCAGCGCGCCGTACACAAACGGCGAATACTGGTGGCAGTGCAGCACCGTGGCCTTGTGCTGCCTGGCGATCGCGGCGATCTCCTTCCCAAGGAGCGGGTGGAATCCGGGTTGCCGATTGAGCGTCTGCACGGAGATGCCGTCGGCTTTGAGCTGCTCGCCCCAGGCGCCTTCGCGATCGAGGCAGCAGACGGCGGTGGGCATCTCTGTGTTCAGGCGTTGTACGAGTTCGACCACCAGCCGTTCTGTGCCGCCGGGCGCAAGACTCAGCACCACCTGCATGATACGCGGTGGCCGCGTCGCCACAGGTCTTAGCTCTTCGCCGTGGCGAGCGCCCGCTTTGCGTCCGCCGCCGCCGCAAAGTTCGCGTTCAGCTCGAGAGCGCGTTCGAGGGAGCGTGCAGCCTGAGTCTTGTCGCCGTTCTTCAGCAACGCCAGGCCGAGGTGATAGTGAATCATCGGCTCTCGAGGATTCTGCTGCGTGCCCTCGCGGAGCGTATCGACGGCGAGGCTGGAGAGCCCCTTTTTGTAATAGATCCAACCGAGCGTATCGGTGACTTCTGCGCTTGTCGGCATTTTCCCCTTGGCCTTTTGCGCCAGGCTCAATGCGACGTCGAGATTCGTGCCGCCTTCCTCGGCGTAGTGCCAGGCAAGGTTGTTCGATGCGACGACGGCGTCAGGCTGCATGCTGACCGCCTTCTGGTATTGCTGTACGGCTTCCGCGGGCTTGTTCTGTAGAGTCAGGATGACGCCGACCATTGTGGTTGCGGCAACGGCGACCCGCGGATCCTTCAGCGCGGCGGCTTCATACTCCTGTCGGGCAACATCGAGGCGACGCTGTTTGAGGTAGATCGCGCCCAGGCGGTTGTAGGCTTCGATGTTGTTGGGGTCGACTTCGAGCACGTGCCGCAGGGTCGCTTCAGCTTTCGCCTCGTCATTCGTCAACATGTAGACGCCGCTCGACAGCATGAGAAGCGCCAGGTCGTCTGGCTTGGCCGCCAGACGTTCCTCTACGCGTGCCCGGCTTGCGCCAGGCTGCTTTTGGGCGAGGTCGATCCGCACCAGGCCCGTCAATGCCTCCATCGATGTCGGAGCGAGCTTCAGCGCTGTGCCGTATTCGGAGCGTGCCTTCGCCGCGTCGCCCTTCTTCCAGGCGAGGTCGCCGAGGACCGTGTGGAGTTCGGGTAGATTCGGATTTGCCGCCAAGATCTTGGCCAACTCCGCGTCTGCGGTCTGGATATTTCCGAGGCGAATCAGCGCCCTTGCGAGCAGGAATCGAGCCTGGGCGGATTGCGGCTGATTCTTCACCGCCTGAGTCAGAAATTCCGCGGCGCCTTGTGGATTGTTCTGTCTGAGGTAGAGGTCGGCGATGCGAGTCATCGCTTCGACGGTCGACGGGCTGAGTCTCAAAACCTCCTTGTAGGCGGTGACCGCATCATCGAGAGAGTCATTTGCCTCACTTGCGGCACCGAGCAGGAACTCCAGGCCGACAGACGCGGGGTTGTTCTTCAGCCCACTCTTCGCGATGTCGAGGGCCTCCTTGTATTTGCGATCAGCGAGGAGTAGGCGCCCTTTTAGCACGAGCGCGCCTTCGTTCTTCGCGTCCTTTGCCAGGACCTGCTCGAGGTTCTCAAACGCCTCCGCTTTTTGCTTGTTGCGGTAGGCGATGGACGCCATGCGAATCTTCGCTCCCGCGAAGGCCCGAGGATCTTCAGCTGACGCCCGCAGCACATTGAGGCCCTCGGCGATTCGTCCATTTGCAAGGTAGTAGTCGGCTAAGAAAAGCCGTGCCGTGGGATCCTTTGCGGCCTCGACAAACCCCTTGATGAACGGTTCGGCGTCCTTGGTCCGTCCGGTTTGCATCAGCAACGTTGCTAAGCCCCGGTTGGCGCTTAGCGATGTCGGCTCGAGCGCCAGTACCTCTCGCAACAGGGTCTCGGCGGCAGTGGTCGAGCCCATGGCCCACTGGTAGTTCGCTAGACTCAGTTTGGCTGGCACCGACTTGGGATCGATCTCGACGGCTCGCTTGAAGGCCGATTCGGCCGCGTTGGTATTGCCCTTGGCAAGGTTGAGCAGCGCGAGATTGCCGTAGGAGAGGGTCTGCTTCGGGTCGGCGTCGATCGCTTGCTGGACCAGAGAGAGGGCGCCGTCCAGGTCCTTCAGGCCGACGAGGGCATTCCCCAGGAGCGTAAGGGCCAGCACATTCTTTGGTTCGATCTCAATTACAGCATTCGCCCGGGCCTTCGCCGCTTCAAACTGGCCAGCCTCTACGAGGAGCCTCGCGGCAAGCAGTTGCGCGGGCACGTCCTTCGGCAGGAGGTCGGCCGCGCGAACCGCTTCACGAAGGCTGTTCTGCCGGTCACCGGACTCTCGGTAGAGCGTCGCCAGTTTGAAGCGCGCCTGCCCGAAATTCTGATCTTGGGCGACCGCGTTCCGATATTCGATGATCGCTTCCGACCGCTGTCCCTTGGCGGCATACGCATCACCGCGGGCCATGAATTCTGCTTTGGCCTTCTGCGGGTCCTTTGAGCAAGCCTGGGCGACCAGCGCGCACAAGAACATACTGGCGACGACGTTTCCTCGACGATTCATCTGACTCTCCAGTGGATTAGTCTACCTCCGAGGGTCAGTCGGAGGCTTCTCCCAACTGCGCAGACTCGCGCGATGATCTTCTTGAAAACAGTGGGCTAAAACCGTGTAGTGGTGAGCTCCGCGTGTATCGAAGTGAGGCGGATGAGATACCGCCGCCCGTCTCAATGCGCGTGAATACCATCATTTAGAGGCAATTCGAGAGGTGCGGACACACGTAGTCCTGAGGCGAAAGCCGCGCGGATGGCACACATCTTGTTGAGCCCGCGGTGGTGAGAATGCCGACAATAATCGAGAGAAGCCTCCAATCCCTCAACGACCGGCTCGTTCTTCTCGCGCCACACACGCGTCTTGTCCCTCCGACGTTCAAGAACGTCGAAGAAGGCCTCTCCGAACGTCACCATCGCATCCGCACAATTCAGCAGCTGCGCGGCCGGGTCTACAGCGCCGACGGAGCCATCAGACCCCAGGAACTTTCATCGGATGGCCGGCACGAGGTTCCCGAGGACGAGAACAGTTGGCATCTGATGCTGCTCAACCCCCGGGGCGGAATCACGGCCTGTGCCTGGTATCTGCAGCACGGCTCTGACGTCTCTCTCGAGTCGTTGCGCGCCCGCAATTGTCCGGCGGCCTTGCGCCGCGACACGAAAGAGTCTTTCGAGGTGGCCGTCCGCTCGGAAATTCAGCGGGCGCGACGCAGTGGTCTGGCCTATGCCGAGGTGGGCGGCTGGGCCGTCGCTGAAGCCAGTCGGAGCGGCGCCGATGCCCTCCTGCTCGCCCTTGCCGCCTACAGCCTGAGCCGAACGCTCGGTGGCGCGCTTGGGCTCACGACAGCCACCAACCGGCATGCGTCCTCGAGCATTCTCCGCCGGCTTGGCGGTTCGGCGCTCATGGCCGGCGATCAAGCGATTTCGCCCTACTACGATCCCAAGTATCAGTGCGAGATGGAATTGCTCCGCTTTGACTCACGAGCCCCGTCGCGCCGCTACGCGGGACTGATTGCACAGTTGACCGAGCAGATGTCGGCCGTGCAGGTCTGTGGTCGTGCGGCCGAAGAGATCTACGAGCCGCCCGTTGCGGCACAATCAGGGTTTGTCGGGCAGATAGCCGCCGCGTAATTGTGACGACTGGCCTGCAGATCCGCGCAGGTTCCGGAAGGACACGTCGTGCCGCTATCCATGTTGAACGAGGCCGTGCGCGAATGGGAGCGCGCGCTCGGCGTCGAAAACGTCACTCTCGATGCTGCCGTGCTCCGCAATGTCTCCACCGCGACGTTTGCGACCACGGCCCGCGTCGGTGCCGTGATTCGTCCGGGTAACACGGAAGAGGTTCAGCGCGCACTTCGTATCGCGAACCGCTTTCGCATTCCGCTCTATCCAATCGCCAGCGGCAAGAACTGGGGGTATGGTTCGCGCGCTCCTGTGCGCGACGGCGTGCTGCTCGACCTGGGCCGCATGAACAGAATCCTCGCGTTCGACGAGGATCTGGCCTACGTCACCATCGAGCCAGGCGTCACTCAGCGCCAGCTGCAGTCATTCCTCCGCGAACGAAAGTCGTCACTCTGGATGGATGCCACGGGCGCAAGCCCCGACTGCAGCATTGTGGGCAATACGATGGAGCGCGGGTTCGGCCACACGCCACTTGGCGATCACGCCGGCAACGCCTGCGGCTTCGAGGTGGTGCTGCCAACGGGTGAACGCATCGAGACGGGATTTAGTCGCTTTGAAGGATCGAAGACTGGTCCGCTGAGTCGCTGGGGTGTCGGTCCTTCCCTCGACGGGTTGTTCACGCAGTCCAACTTCGGCATCGTGACGCGCATGAGCGTCTGGCTGATGCCAGCACCGGAACGCTTCGAGGCGTTCTTCTTCCTGACCCGGAAGGAAGACGGACTTGCGGACATCGTTGACGCGCTCCGCCCGCTGCGGTTGAACGGCACGCTTCGAAGCACCATTCACATCGGCAACGACTACAAGGTGTTGACCGCGACCTCGCGCTTTCCGTGGGCCGACGACTCCGTAGCGGCGCCACTGGACGGCGCTGCGATGACCCGCCTGCGAAAGACCTTGAGCATCGGATACTGGAACGGGTCTGGCGGTCTGTATGGCACGCGCGGCCAGGTCAAGGAGGCGAAGCGACAAATCAGACGAGCCCTGGCCGGGAAGGTCGATCGCCTGCAGTTTGTCGACGATCGCCTGCTCAGGCTGATGGCGCGCTTCTCAACGCCGTTCCGGATGCTGACCGGTTGGGACATCAGCAAAACGCTGAAGGTGCTGGATCCGGTCTACAACCTCATGAAGGGCGTGCCGACTGAATCCACCCTGGGCAGTGCATATTGGCGCAAGCGTGAAGATCCGCTCTCGGCGCCCGATCCCGATCGTGATGGATGCGGTCTGTTATGGTGCAGCCCGGTGGTGCCGAGCACCGGCAAGGATGTCCGAGCGGCAACGACCCTCGCCTCGCGCATTGTCCTGGCGCATGGCTTCGAGCCGCAGATGTCTCTGTCGCTCGCAACGGAGCGCAGCGCGATTTGCGTCACGACGATCAGCTACGACAGACACGTGCCTGGTGAAGATGCGCGCGCACTCGCCTGCTACAAGGCGCTCACCGTTGCGCTGCTCGAGCATGGCTATCCGCCTTATCGCCTGAACATCCGATCGATGGACTTCGCGCAGGGCAACGATCAGTACGCCGGGGTGATTGCCGGCTTGAAGGCCTCGCTTGATCCGAACGGGGTGCTCGCCCCGGGACGCTACGAGAGACCCGTCGCCGTTCAAGAGGCGACGCCGTTGCCGGTGGTCGCGGTGCTGCGATGAGCACGTTGAAGAGCGCTTTCTCGGCCACCGTCCTCCAGGACATGGACGCGACGGCGCGCGACGTGTTGCGCGACCTGCATACCGCACGCTCCGTGATCTTCTGGTCGGATCTGCTCGCGAATGCGGCGGTCGGCTGGACCGCGTTTGTTGTGGCCATCACCTCCAAGGCGTGGTCGGCGCCGATCGTTGCCGCGCTGCTCGTGGCATCGCTGACGCTCTACCGCTGCTTGTGTTTCACGCACGAGATCACGCATTTGCGCCGCGGCTCGCTTCCAGGCTTCGAGACCACCTGGAACCTGCTCATCGGCGTGCCCTTGCTGTTGCCGTCGTTTGCGTACGTCGGCGTTCACCAGAGCCATCACAGTCTGTCCACCTACGGCACGAAGGACGATCCCGAGTATCTGCCGTTTGCGACGTCGCGCGCCATGATCGCGGCCTTTGCGCTGCAGTCGTCCATCGTCTTGCCGTTGCTGCTGTTTGTGCGGTTCGTGGTGCTGGCGCCCATCGGGCTGCTCATTCCCCCGTTTCACCGCTGGCTGGAGCGCCACGCGTCGTCGTTTTCCATGAACCCGAGCTATCGGCGCGACGTCCCGCCAGCAATGGCGTCCTCAATGCGCCGGTGGGAGGCGTTGCTGTTTGTGGTGTGGTCGGCAACCGCGTTTGCCGTTTTCACCGGCAGGATACCGGCACGCGCGTTCTATGTCTGGCTGGCGGTCATGGTGATTGTCAGCTTCCTGAATACGCTGCGGGTGCTCGGTGCACACGAGTACGATTCGGACGGCCAGGTGCTCGATCGTCACGGTCAGCTCGCCGATTCAATCGACACACCTGGTGGGCCATGGACGACACTGTGGGCGCCAGTCGGCCTGCGCTACCACGCGCTCCATCACTACTTCCCGGGGATTCCGTACCACAATCTCGGCCAGGCCTACCGGCGGCTGTTGGACGCCCGAGCGTGTCGCGATCCGTACGCGTTGCAGTCAAGCCGCAGCATCGGCGCTTCTTTGTGGACGCTGTACCACCGCGCCGCCCACGCCGCTGCGCCCGTGGCACCCGCCGCTCGGACATTCACCAAGACCGGTTCATGACCCACTTCGGGATCATCAGTCCTCCCGTTCCTGGTCACCTCAATCCGTTTTCGGTACTCGGTCGTGAACTGCAGCGGCGAGGCCATCGAGTGACGGTGTTTCACATGCCTGACCTGGAGGCCCGCGTCCTTGGCGAGGGACTCGACTTCGTGGCGATTGGTGAGACCGATCATCCCGTGGGATCACTTCCGAATTCGCTGGCCGCGCTAGGGAGGCGGAAAGGCCTTTCAGCGCTTCGTTTCACCATCGAGGCCGTCGCCAAGACCAGCCAGATGTTTGTTCGCGACCTGCCTGGAGCCCTTCGGGCGCATCGCGTGGACGCGCTCCTTGTCGATCAGATGGAACCGGCAGGCGGGACGGTGGCTGAGTACCTGGGCATGCCCTTTGTGACCATCTGCAATGCGCTGGCGATTAATCGCGATCCGATCGCGCCGCCGCCGTTCACTCCCTGGGCGTACCGTGACACCCCTTGGGCGCGCATTCGCAACCGGGTCGGCTACGCCATTTCTGATCGTCTGACGCGGCCTATCGCCAGCGTCGTATCTGACGCCCGAAGGTTATGGGGCTTACGCCCGCACGACACGCCAGACGAGTCATTCTCGACCCTCGCCCAAATCAGTCAGATGCCCAAGGCGTTTGACTTTCCGCGCCGGAATCTACCGGACTCCTTCCACTACGTGGGGCCGATTCGGGGTGCATCGTCCAAGCCGGTGCCGTTTCCCTGGGAGCGGCTCGACGGGCGTCCGCTCGTCTACGCGTCGCTTGGTACGCTGCAAAACAACCGGGAAGCCACGTTCAGGTGCTTTGCCGATGCGTGTGCCGGGTTGAATGTTCAACTGGTCATGAGCCATGGCGGAGGTCTGACGTCTGAGCAGGCAGCCTCACTGGGCAATCGTGCCTTGGTCGTGCCCTACGCACCCCAGACCGACCTGCTGGCGCGGTGTGCGCTCACCTTGACCCACGCCGGTTTGAACACCGTCCTGGATTCATTGGCCCATGGAGTGCCGCTGGTCGCCATCCCTATTACCTACGAACAACCGGCCATCGCGAGACGTCTGGAGTATGTGGACGCCGGGATAGTGGTTCCGTTTCGCCTGGCCACGCCGGAGAAGGTCAGAAGAGCCGTAGAGGCCGTTCTCGGCAGCCCTCGAATCGTCGCCGCTGCCGGCCGGATGAAGGCGCAAATTGACGCGGCCGGTGGTAATACGCGGGCTGTCGACATCATCGAGCAGGCGCTGCGCCTTGACGTCCGAGCCGGCAGAACCCGATCTCCGCAGCTAAAAGTCTCCGAAATTCAGGAATAGGTCGAAGCGCTGTCTACCTGACATATTCAGGAACTCTCAAAATATCGAGTAAATCGTAGCGAAATGCGCTCTCGACCTCTTCCGGCACAAGTGGCAGCCCCTTTGCTTAATTAGATGTCAGAACATTTGGATTGTTCTGGAACGACCTTAAGGGGGACCTTCATGAAGCGCATGTCAGTAGTTTTGGGTATTTTGGCCTTGGCGATGGGTCTGAGCGCAAAGTCGGCGCAGGCGCTGCCAATCGTCGGTGAGCTGAGTTTTAACGGGGACGTCAGGGTTAGCGCCACTGCCATCGACTGGCTGCCGCTTGGAGGAGGCTCCGGAATTCTCGAAACCGGACAGAACAGCGACGGCTACTTCGTAAACATTGTCAATCCAGCCACATCTCCTCGTTACGTTGGAATGGAGACGGACCTCACTGGGCAGATCTTGCCGTTGACGAATTTCCTGTACGGATTTGAAGAAAGACCGACTGAAGTCCTTAGCGAGTATGACGATCTCAGCTTCACGCTGACGTCGATTGTTGCGCCCGTGGCGCCGCTTTGCACTGGGTTTGAGGCTGTGAACGTGTCGTGTAAATTTGGCGACTTTACGCTGAAGAACACCGGTAACGGCGTTGCGCTCAACTTTGAGGTGCTTGGACACTTCATCGACATGTCGTACGGCGATGACGGCAGCTTGAATAAAGCCACCGGCGCCTACACCACCCAGCTCACGAGCGGCGGCGGCGTCACTAGAGACATCGCGTTCATTCTTAGCACCATCGGCGGTGGCGGTTCCATCACGGCGACCTATTCGGCTGACTTCATTGCGTCCGACGCAACGGTTCCGGAGCCGGCGACGATGATCACCTTCGGTCTCGGCTCGCTGCTCGTTGGCGCCCGCGCTCGCCGCAAGGCGAAGAAGGCGCAGCAGCTGTAAGCAGCTGTTTCGTTCGGGATTGCTCTCTCTCGGAGGCCCTCAGGCCGCGTCGGCTTCAAGCCGGCGCGGCTTGTTCCTTTTTTAGGCCGTCTCGAGCGCTTGTTTGACCGCCGCAAGAAACCGCGCTGCTGCCCGCCCATCCCACACACCGTGATCGCCTGACAAGGTCACGAGCATCACGGGACGAACCACTGCTTCGCCGTTCACCGCAATCACCCGCGACCGAACCTGGCCGCCCACCAGCACGCCGGCCGTTGAGAAGGTGGCAGACAACGCCCAGTCCATCGGCGTGGTCGACACCTGAAACGTGCCGACACCCTTCTTCCTGAATGTCGCGCTGCGGAACAGCCACCGAAGAATTCCGCGACGCACGAAGGCAAACGGTACCAGCCACCCGAACCTGCGCAGCGCCGTCAGTAGCTGCTTGTCTGCCGCCTGAATCTCCGGGGCTCTGCGCGCGGTCTCTTCCGCGACTTCGGCTATCGACTTGGTGTCGGCTGCCTCAATCACCATCACGGGCGCCACGAAGGTCTCGCCGGTGACGGACAAGCCAATGTCGATCCGGCCAGGCCGCTGCCGCCGGACGCCGGCCACAATCTGATGAAGCTGAGGATTGGCCGCCAACGCCTTGGCCGCGGCGTTGATGAGCAGATGGGTCGCGCTCGCCTGCACGCCCTCCTTCCTGAGGGCACCCAACCGCGCGTGGGCGTTGGTCATGTCGACGGTGATTTGGTAGACGGACAGCGACGGCCGCAAGACATGCAGCCCGTCGCGCAACCAGCGCTCCGCGAAGTCGAGCCGTTCGTTGGTGTCCACGGGGGAACGCTAGGCGACGCGCGGCGTGGCCGCCATACGCTTCAACGACTGATAGTCGACCTTGTCGGTCGAGGTCCGCGGCAACTGCTGCTGAACCACGAACTGATCGGGAATCATGTAGGCCGGAACCTTGGTGGCGCAAAACTGCTTCAGTTCGATGAGCGATGGCGTCGGCTGTCCAGGACGCCCGGACGCAAACGCCACGATGCGGATGCCCGCGTCGGCATCTGCTGTGGCGAGCACGGCCACCTCCTGGAGCGTCGGGTGTAAGTAGAGGGCGCGCTCAATCTCGCCGAGCTCAATACGATAGCCACGCCGCTTCACCATGCGATCCCGACGGCCAGCGTAGATGAAGCCGTCGGCACCCCACGTCACGACATCGCCAGTGTTGTACCAGCGGACACCGTCTCGCTCGAGAAACGCCGCGGCATCTTCAGTGGGCCGATTCCAGTAACCGACAAACACCGACGGCCCGCTGATGTACAGCAGCCCTTCAGCGCCAGTCTCAACCTCTTGCCGCTCATCGTTCAGCACGAGAGAGGCGCAATGCGAACAGGCAGGCCCGATCGGATAAGGCGCCTCACGGTCGGCAGGAATAGCGGCCGGGATCTTTGCGAAGGTGCAGACGTTGGTTTCGGTCGGCCCGTACAGGTTGTAGAAGGCCGGCCACGGCCACTGCTCGACGAGCGCGCGCAAGTGCTTCACCGGAAAGACTTCGCCTGCAAAGAGCACGATGCGCAGGCTGGAGAAGTCGAGCTCGTTCAGATGTCCAAACTGCAGCAGTAGCGTGAGAATCGATGGCGTTGAATACCAGATGGTGAGCGCGTTCAGGGCGATGAACCTCGCCAGATCCTTGGGGCTCTTGCCAAGATCTTCGGAGACGAGAAATAGCGTGGCGCCGTGCTTCAGTGACACATAGATGTCGAGCACAGACAGGTCGAAATGAAACGGGGCGTGGTTGCCAAAGCGATCGTTCTCATTTGGCTCGAACACTGACGAGCACCAATCAACAAAGCTCACCGCGTTCTCGTGCGTGAGCATCACGCCCTTCGGGATTCCGGTCGACCCCGAGGTGTAGAGGATGTAGGCAAGATCGCTCAGGGCACGCGGGCGAGTCAGCCGTGCCGCCGACGTGGCGACAATCGCTTCGAACTGGTCGCAGCCGTTCACAGTGGTCTGTGAGCCGACGACAACAATGGTGGCCGGCGCGTCCTGGTCTGTCGGCGCGACTGCCAGACGCCGTTCATCGGTGATAAGGGCCCGGATCTGACAGTCGGTCAGAATGCGTCGCCCACGCTCGGCCGGTGCCAGCGGATCCACTGGCACGTAGGCGGCCCCGGCCTTCATGATGGCGAAGAGCGAGACGATGCCGGCCGCGCTCTTCGGCATCACCACACCGACGCGATCGCCCTTGACGATGCCCCGATTCGCGAGGAAGGCCGCGAGGGCATCAGACTGCTGGTTGAGTTCTGCGTACGACAGCCGGCGGCCGGAGGGATCGACCACGGCGGTCCGTTCCGGGAACCGACGGGCGGAGGCTTCGAGATAGTCGGCGAGATGTTCGGCCATGAGCTAGTCCTTGCCGGCGCCTGCGCCGACGCTGAGCTTCCTGGCGACGGTGGCGGCAATATCGGCAATCGAGTCAAACCGCTCGATGCTCGTGTCGTCCACATCGAGCTCGATGCTGTACTTCTTTTCGAGAAAGCTGACGAGGCCCAGCGCGGCAAGAGAATCAAGCAGCCCCCCGGTAATGAGGGCCATGTCGTTCCTCAAATTCTCCGGAGCTTCGCCTACAAGTGCGGTCGAGAGAATGAACTGCCTGATGGCGTCGATGATGTCCTGCAACGAGGGGTTCTCCTGCCGTACCTTCGGCTCCGGCAGAACCGGACTTTACGCCCGCACGCCGCAAATGGAGTGCGCTGGCGCAATGCCGATAAGAGTCTCATGAATCCGTTCACGCTCGGCGTCTGTCGACGCGCAACTGCACGACGTGGCATGCCACGCAGCAGACGAGCTTAGGGCGATTACGCGCGACCGATGTGGATCCTCCTCCGTCTGATCGGCTGGCAATACGCCCGCAAGCACTTGTTGCGCACGGTGCTGACGTCTGCCGGCGTGGTGCTCGGGGTCGCCGTTCTCGTCGGCATGCACACCGCCAACGAGACGGTGCTGCTGGCCTTTTCGAAGACGATCGACCGCATCGCGGGCAAGACCGAACTCCAGATTTCGGCGGGCGACGCCGGATTCGACGAAGAGATTCTCGAGAAGGTGCAGTCGGCCCGCAGCGTGCGCATTGCCGTGCCGGCGATAGAAGCCATCGTCGAATCGAATCTGTCTGGCCAGGGCAGCTTGATGATCCTTGGCATCGACATGACCGGAGATCGCGGACTGCGCGACTACGACCTCGAGCAGGGCGACGAAGCCGAGATTGACGATCCGCTCATCTTCCTGGCTCAGCCGGATTCTCTGATTCTGGCCAAGAGCTTCGCGCAACGAAACCGCCTCGAGGTCGGCAGCCGGCTGACGCTCGGGACGGCGGAGGGCCCCAAGACGTTTGTTGTCCGGGGCCTGATGAAGTCGGAATCGGGCCTGGCGAGCGCGTTCAGCGGAAACATGGCGGTGATGGACATCTACGCCGCGCAGAAGATGTTTGGCCGAGGCCGCACGTTCGACCGCATCGACCTTGCGATGCAGCCGGGCACGACGCTGGTCGAGTGCCAGCGCGAGCTGCGCGGCCTTCTCGGCCCGGCCTTCGAGATTCAGCCGCCGTCTGGTCGAGGCCAGCAGTTCGAGACCATGCTCGCCGGCTACTCGTTGATGATGGATATGGCGAGTGGGTTTGCGTTGTTCATCGGGATGTTCATCATCTACAACGCATTCGCCATTGCGGTCAGCCAGCGTCGAACCGAGATCGGCATTCTGAGGGCGCTTGGCGCGACCCAGCGCCAGATCCGCAATCTGTTTCTCTGCGAGGGCGCAGTCCTTGGCTTGGTGGGCTCGGTGGCCGGTGTCGCTTCGGGCATGCTGGCGGCGCGCTCAATTGCCGCGTGGATTGGCCGGTTGCTCTCGAGTGTCTACGGCGTGGCTCAGCGCGCAGATGAATTGGCGACCGACCCCAAGACGCTGTTGCTGGCACTGGGGCTCGGCCTGGCGACCAGCGTGATTGCCGCCATTCTTCCGGCGCGCGATGCGGCGCGGCTCGACCCGGTGCACGCCCTGCAAAAGGGCAGCGCGCAAGCCTACTCAACGAGTGAGAACCGCCTTCGCGTGTGGGCGGCTGCGGCGCTCGCCACATTGGCGGCGGGCAGCCTCATCTTCTCCAGTTCGCGCCTTGTCTTCTATCTGGGATACGCGTCGGCCATCGGTGCCGCTCTGCTGGCGGGGCCGCTCTGCTCGCGTCTTCTGTCCTCCGCCCTTCGACCGTTGCTGCAGTGGCTGCGCCCGGTTGAAGGGGCCCTCGCCGCCGACAGTCTGATTCAGGCCCCGAGACGCACCTCTGGCAGCGTTGCTGCGCTGATGCTGTCTGTTGCGCTGGTGGTGGCGTTCTCAGGTATGGGGCAGGCGAGCTATCAGTCCATTGACGACTGGATGAACACCACCCTCGATCCGGATCTGTTCGTGATGCCGTCGCCGAACCTCGACGTGCAGACGACCCGGTTTCCCTCGACGATGGGGCCGGAGCTGGCAGCGTTGCCTGGCGTGTCGCGCGTGCAGACGCTGAGAAACACCAGGGTGACCTTCCGCGATACGCCCATCATGGTCGTCGCCATCGAGACAGGAAGCCTAGAGAAAACCGCACACCTTCCGCCGGTGCAAGGCGACGAGCGTCAGATGTATCGGCTGGCCGCCGAAGGCAAGGGCGTGTTGGTGTCCGACACGTTGGCACTGCTGCAGGGGCTGAGGCTCGGGGAGCAGCTCGAGATTGCCGCGCCCCACGGCACGCTGTCGTTGCCGATCGTTGGCATCGTGATCGACTACTCAGATCAGCAGGGCGCGGTAATCCTCGATCGCTCGGTGTTCCTCAAGTATTGGCACGACGACACGGTGAACGCGTATCGCGTCTACACCACGGGGGACCGCGCGGCGATCCGGCAGCGGATTCTGGACCAGTATGCCGGTCAGCGGCAGGTGTTCGTGCTGACGAACGAGGAGCTCAAACAGTACATCTCGCGGATTGCCGGGCAGTGGTTCAGTCTCACGTCGGTGCAGATTGCCGTGGCCGTGCTGGTGGCCATTCTCGGCATTGTCAACACGCTCACGGTGTCCATTACCGACCGGCGGAAGGAACTCGGCGTGCTGCGGGCCGTTGGCGCCCTTCACGCGCAGATCAAGCACACCATCTGGATCGAAGCGATGAGCATTGCCGCTATCGGCCTGACGCTTGGAATCGGGCTCGGTTCAGTGAACCTTTTCTATGTGCTGGAAATGGTCAAGCGCGATATTGCCGGCATGCGCCTGAACTACCAGTTGCCGGTCGGAACAATTCTCACACTCGTGCCCGTCATGCTCGGTGCCGGGCTCCTGGCGGCATTGTGGCCGGCCCGGGCCGCGGTGCGCGGCTCTCTCGTTGAAGCCCTCGAATATGAATAGACATCTTCCAATCGTTGTCGGCGTAGCCCTCCTTACCTCTCTCGGCCCATGGGATCTCGGCGTGCGAGTCTCGGCGTCGGGCGATGCCCGCCAGATCGTGGCGGAAGCACAGCGTCGATCCGAGGCGAAGTCGCAGCGCTACGAGGGGTTGCTGCGATCGCATGAAGCCTCAGGCAAAGTCACCGAGAAGCGCTGGACCCTCGAGCGGCTTGGGTCGCACGGCCAGAGCAAGTCAGTGATTCGCTTTGTCACCCCGGCGGAAGTAAAGGGCGTCGCACTACTGGTGGTCAATCACACCGACCGCGCGTCTGACCAATGGATGTGGACGCCGGCCATTGAGCGCGATCGGCGGATTGCCAATCAGGACCGCTCAACGCGCTTCTTCGGCACGGACTTCAGCTTCGAGGACCTCGAGGAGCGCGATGTCGATCAGTTCTCGTACGAGCTTCTGGGCGAGGACGTGATCGACGGCGTGGCGTGCTGGAAGGTTCAGACCACTCCCAAGGAAACCAAGACGTCCCAGTACACATCGTCTGTCGTCTGGATCCGCAAGGACAACTACGCGTCGGCCAGGCTCGAGTCGTACATCAAGGAACAACCCGTGCGGCGTCTGAACTACGGCGACCTGCGCAACCTGCAAGGCATCTGGACGGCGCACGTGTTGACGATGACCGACCTGAAGCGAGGAAGTCACACGACGCTGACCTTGGAGCGGGTGCAGTACAACGTTGATCTTCAAGAAGGCAACTTCACTCTCCAGGCGATCCGCCGGTGATGCGTCCGTTGGTCTTGTGCTCTCGTGGCCGGTGCGGGCTCGTACTGGCGCTGTTGCTGCTGTGTGCTCCGGTCCGCCAGTTGTTCGCGCAGGAGCCGGCCGCGCCACCTGACATGGCGGTCGCGTTGGCTGACACGCCGATGTACTGGTTGAAAGACACCAGCCGGACACCCATTCGCGTGTTAGAGACCGGCTCGCACGTGCGGATCGTACGCAGGGAGGGCAACTGGTACCGCGTCACGTATTCCGATCCGCGCTTTGGCGATGAGACCGGATACGTGCAGGCGGCCAGTCTGCGGGGTGACAACAGCGCGGCCGGGTTGTCGACCAGCCCGTCAGGCCGGCTTTCGCAGCGCGGTTTCATTGACGCGCGCGCCGTTGGTTTTCCGCAGTCGACCGTGGTGGACGACCAGTCAGTCGTCGCTGACTTTCTCGTTCGTGACGATGTGTTCCTGAAGCCGGCCAGGTGGCTGCAGTTTGCCGCCGGCGCTGATATTCGCGCCAACTCGCACGATCAGGTGGAAGACAAGTGGCGCGTGGACACCAGCGCCCGTGGTGTGCTCCGGCCGCGTGTGTCGCTTCGCCGGCTTGCCATGGCGATCACGACCAACCACGTCACGCTCGACATCGGCAGGCAGTTCATACGCTGGGGCCGTGCCGACATTCTCAATCCCACCGATCGCTTCGCACCTCGAGACTTTCTGAACGTGCTCGACACGGAATACTTGCCCGTGCAGGGTGTGCGTTCCGCCTTTCAGTTTGGAAGTGAGAGCTTCGAGGTGGTGTGGCTGCCGAGCATGACGCCGAGTCGGTTACCACTTATCGATCAGCGGTGGACCGCTGTGCCCCCGGGGATCGCCCCAGGGTTGACCATCCGAGACCGCGGTGCGGTGTTTCCCGATGGCGGCGAGCAGGGTGCGCGGTGGTTGCACTCAGGGCGCTTTGATCTCGGCGCATCGTTCTTCGATGGCTTCAACCATTTGCCTGATATTGATGCCACCGTTGATCCGCTGGCGCAATCGCTGGACTTGACGCGCAGCTACGCACCGTTGCGCACGTATGGCCTGGAGCTGTCGTTGCCCACCTCCGCCGTGACCGTGAAAGGTGAGGCATCGTGGTTCACATCACCGAACTCGACCGGTGAAGAGTACGTGCTGTACGTGCTGGAACTTGAGCGGCAGATTGGTGAATGGGTACTCGATGGCGGATATGTCGGCGAACTGGTGACCCAATCCAGGCCCGGGGCGACGTTTGGGGCGGAGCGAGGCATCGGTCGGTCGTTCATTGGCCGCGCCTCATATACCGCGGGGCCTCGGCGCAGTGTCGGGATTGAAGGCGCCGCCAGGCAGAACGGCGAAGGCTTCTATCTGAAGGGTGAATATTCGGAGGCGCTTTCGCCCCATTGGCGGCTCACGATCTCCGGGGTGGGCCTTGGCGGCCAGGAGACAGACTTCATCGGCCAGTATCGGCGCAACTCGCACGCGTCGACCTCGCTCAGGCTCAGCTTCTGACAGCTTCGGTCGAGCCGGGCAGATCAAAGTTCGCCATTTGGAAGCCTAATCCTTGTCCCAGCCAGAACCCAGCATTAGGTATCGCCCTTAAGTACTTGATAACATTAGTGATGTGTCCACGGCCCTGATAGAATCCAATGCGGCAGCGTTCTTGTATAAGTAAGCGCCAGAAGCGCAGGTTCGCCAATGCGGGCGTGCGGCGGTTGAGCGGAGGATTCGGTGAGATTGACAAGTATTCGAGGCGTGGCCCTTAAAAATCTGGCTGGTGTTGCTGCCCTGGGCGGCATGCTGCTGGTTCCGTCTGTTGCCAGAGCCGCGGTGTTCTATCCGTCTGGCTCGTCTACCGGGACCAATAACCTCCAGAACCTGGACCACGACTATTACTACAGCTGGGCGATCACGTCCACGGCGACGGCCGACACCGGCCAGACGCTGGCAGCGCTGAAAACGGCTGGAATCAGCGGCGCCTACATCACGTTCAAGAACATCTACAACTGGAACGCGCTGGCCAACGTGCTTCATCTCGACCTGCTCGACACGGCGAGCACCACAGCCGGCACATCGGTCAGCGGGTTGACGGCCGTCCGGAAGAGTACCGACTACGCCTCGACGTCGCCCACGCTTCAGTCACAGATGGTGATGGATGCGTTCGACAGCAGCAACCCGGCCCTCACCAACAGCACGAATGGCTTGGCTAACGGTGTTGCCGAGAACCAGTTGTCGGATAGATCGTTTGTTGCGCGGACGGTCTCGCCGACCAACACCACTGCGTTGACGGATGCGCTGAATGCCTTGACCGACGACCTGAGCTCTTCCACCTACAACAATCTGGTGAGCAGCCTGGTGAGCCCACCGGGATGGTCATGGTCCGGATACAACTGCTCGACGGGCGCGGCGAACAATAATTTTGTGACTACGACTCCAGCTGGTTGTGCAGGTGTCCGCAACAGTGCAGACACCAGCTCGAGCGCGACCGGGGTGGGCAGCGGTGGCTACGATTACCGCTACACGTTCACCACTGAAGACTTGACGTCGTTGGGGACGTTCATCAACGCCAACGGCATTGCCCTCGCATTCGACCCGGATTGCCACTTCTGGAACGACGGCATCAGCTTCACGATTCTCACCACGTCTCCTTCGTCTGTTCCTGAGCCGGCGAGCTTGCTCCTGCTTGGCACCGGTCTTCTGGTGGCCGGCCATCGCCGCCGTCGGGCGAACAAGAACCGCTAAAGCGCGCCAATTTTCTTCCGTTTTCATAACCGCCGGCCTAAGGGCCGGCGGTTTTTGTTTTTACAGGAAGCAGGCCGCAAGGTCGATAATTCAAGGGTGACTCCCCGAATCGTCCTCTCGCTGCTTCTGTGCACTTCCATCGTCGCCTGTCGGCGCGATCCGGAAGTGCAGAAGCGCGCATTCGTTGAAAGCGCCGACCGTTTTGTGGCTCGCGGTGAATACAGCGAGGCCGGCATTGAGTACCTGCGCGCCATCCAGATTGATCCCCAGCTTGGCGAAGCCCGTTACAAGTTGGGCGTTTCGTACGAACTGGCCGGAAACATGCGGCTCGCCTTCCCGGAGTTCATCAAAGCTGCCGATCTGATGCCGGACAACGCCGAGGCGCAGGTCAAGGCTGGGCGGCTGCTCGTTAACGGAGGATTCTTCGAAGAGGCCAAGGATCGCGCACGAAAGGTGCTGACGCGCGACTCGAAGAATGTGGCGGCCCTGATGGTGCTGGGAAACGCCCTGGCAGGCATGAAGAGCCTCGACGATGCGAGCGGCGTTTTGCAGCAGGCCGTGGAGGTCGACCCTGAGCGTGTGGGCGTGTACGCAAACCTCGGCGTCTTCCAGATGGCCAAGGGTGAATTGCCGAGCGCTGAAGCCACGTTTCTCAAAGCCCTGGAATTGGCGCCAACCGAGGTAGACACGCACGTCAACCTCGGTGAGTTCTACCGGGCGATGCGACGGTTCGACGAGGCGGAGAGCGCGTTCAAACGAGGCTACGCGATTGACCCCAAGCATCGGCGGTTGAACCGGGCGTTCGGTTCCATGTACATCGACTGGAGTCGCCCTGCCGAAGCGGAACGCTATTTCAAGACAGTGGTGGCGGCGTCCGGCTCGGCGGCCGATCGATTCGCGCTGAGCGACTACTATGTGTTGGTTGGACGCGTTCCGGAAGCGATCGCGATTCTGAACGATCTGGCCAAGGACCCGAAACAGTTTGCGGCCGCGCGGACCCGCGTCGGACTGATCGAGTTTGCCTCGGGTCAACGTGTTGAAGCCGAGA
>JBEBGG010000140.1:0-8946 GCA_040081555.1 Vicinamibacterales bacterium | reverse complement strand
GTCCTTCGTATACCGGTCGTAGAACGCCGGGTTGTCGAGGTCGGCCTCGTACGGCTTGAATCCGCCGTTGATGATGTTGGCCGGCGAGAGCGACTTCTGGTTCGCGGGCTTGTTGAAGTAGACGCCCGCGAGGTTCTCGACCGAGCCCCAATCGCGGACCGCGCCGTAGAACCAGACCTTGTCCTTGACGATCGGCCCGCCGAGCCCGGTGCCGTAGTCGTAGATCTTCTGAATCGAGTTGGACCGCGTCAACCCGCGGCTCTTGAGCTTGTCCGTCAGGTTGCTGCCCTGGAACTTGTCGTTGGTGTACTCCACGTTGGTGGTGCCGTGGAACGTGTTGCCGCCATCCTTGGGCACCATGTTCATGTTCAGGCCGCTGCTCTCGGTCTCCGCCGAGGCCGCGCTCGTCTCGAGCGAGACTTCCTGCACGATCATCTGGTTGACCTGGTTCCGGGTCGAGGCGCCCACGTTGTAGGCCGAGCTCATCTTCATCCCGTCGATCGTCCGGATGCCCATCTGCGAGCCGTGAATCTGGGCGAAGCCGTACACGGTGTCGCCCTTGCTGCCGCCGGCGTCGCCGCCACCGAGCCCCTGGTTCGTCTGCAGCACGCCGAGCGTGATGGCCGCCATGGCCGCGACACTCTTCGAGGTCGGCAGGGCGTCGAGCACCTGGCGGGTCAGCACGTTCTGCGATCGGACGCTCTGCACGTCCACCACCGGCGTCGCACCAGTGACGGTGATCGTCTCTTCAATGCCGCCCACCTTCAGCTCGGCGTTGATGTTCGCCGTGAACCCCGTCGTCAGCTCCACGCCCTCGCGCCGCACGGTCGAGAAACCGGGGAGCTGGAAGGTGACCGTGTAGGTGCCAGGGCGCAGTTCAATAATCGTGTACCGGCCGTTACCATCGGTGATGGCGGAGACCACTTTTTCGATGAGCGCCGGGCTGGCGGCTTCCACCGTCACCCCGGGCAGGACCGCCCCGGACGCGTCCCTCACATTGCCGGCAATCGAGCCGGTCAAGGACGACTGGGCGGCCGCGAAGCCCGGAACGAACAGGAATAATGCGAGCGCGCACAGCAAAAACCAGCCTCGAACAGCGAACTTGCTCATAGTGCTTCTTCTCCTAAGGACCCCCGAGGACCAAAAGATTTCGTGGGAGCGACAGGTAGTAAACAGTAGTAGGACGAGGCGGTCAAGGCCCAAACCGCCGGGAATGAGCGGCGGTGCCAGAGTGAGAATCAATATTCGTGGGGGGGCCGGGAGGCGGCGCCGGGCCGCGAGCCGCTACGCCGGACCGGTTCGTGGCCGGAGCGCCGCGCCCTGCATCACCTCGGGAATCCGGCAATCGAGGGAGGCGAGCACGGTCGGCGCAATGTCGACCAGCGATCCGGCTTCCAGTGCGGCCCCGGCGGGATAGGCCGGCCCCTGAACCCACACGGCCGACCGCGGCGAGTGATCGCCACTTCGGCGTCCCCAGCGGCTGCCCACCGGCACATGCACCCGACCGACGCTCGGCGACTCGCACGTATCCAGCAGGCCGAGATCCTGGCGGAAGCGCACGATGAGATCGGGCACATCGGGATGATGCACAGGACCGAAGGCCTCGGCCGCCGTGATGACTGCGCTCACGAGCGGCGCCCGCCTGGTCGGATGCTGCAGCGCCAGCAACTCGCTGCGAAGCTGCGCGATGACACACTCGGCTTCGCGGCCAGGCGCCACGGCGCCGAACGGCTCCCGCCCTTTCAGGTTCAACCGGATGGCGCCAAGTGTGTTGTTGGGCACGTAGACGGCGCGCGTCTGCGGTGACTCCAGCGGAAAGAACATCGCGCCCCGCTCGCGCTGCAACGGGCCGACGCACGCGCGAGCGGCCGGATTCTCCACGACGAAGCGACCGAGGCGCTCCCAATAGCGCCGTGGCACCCAGCTTCTCGCAGTGTGCTGCACACGTCGAAGCCATCCGCCGCGGCCTGCGGGGCCGGAGCTGAGGCCAAGCCGCGCGAGCACCTCGGGCAGCAGTTGGTACCCCGCCACGTAGGGCGCCATCCCGTGGCTCGCGAGTACGACGGTGGTCTCTGCTCCGGCGGCGGCCACGAGTGCGCCGACCGCCGCATCGAGCCGCGCATACACGGATCGGACAGCGTCGCGCAGCCGCGGCGGAGCATCGGGCTCGAAGCTCCAGTGCGTCGCGTCGCTATAGTGCCAGAACCAATGCCCGACGCAGTGCGACTCGCTGAAGGCGCAGGCGAAGAGGTCCCACTGCTCCCGGTGCAACAGGTCGAGCAGCACCCGGGTCTTGCGCTCGACTCCGGCGAGCAGGTTATCCAGCAGCGCCAGGTTCCTCGCCGTCGTGCCGCCAGAGTGGTCGCACGAAGCAACCGGGTACGGCCCGTAGGCGGCACGCATCTCGTCGAGCAGCGAAGCCGGATGCGATGCGGACCCGAAGTGGCTGTCGTGGAGGCCGTACTCGACGATCTGGGCGCCGTTGATCCGATCAGCCAGAGGCGTGTGGGGAATATCCGCAACGGCCACGCGTCTGCCCTGCGCGCCGGCCGCGACCCAGAACGTCGGGTCGTCCTTGACGTCGTCCGCGCGGAGCGGCCGCGGGGCGGCCGCTCCCGTGATGATCTGCCGCGGATGAAAGAAGCGCGGCAGTGTTCCGCAGCTGACGCCGGACGCGATCTCCGGCCACACAGCGCCCGGTAGCGTGAGCATGCAGTTGCCCAGAGTCGAGGAGGCCCCACCTGACGCCAGCGCGCGCAGCGCGGTGAGCGACCCGTCGGCGATGCCTTCGCGTAGCTGTTCCGGCTCGGCGGCATCAAGGCCGATGAACAAGACACGCGCACTCACCGGCGTTATCCGACCGTTCCGGCCGCGCGCTTGAGCGTCAGCGCCAGGGCCGGTGGCACCAGCAGCAGCACCAGCGACCGGCCCACGCCGAGCCAGCAGTCGAGCCGGCTCCAGGCGAAGTGGCGCCACTGCAGCACGAGTCGCGCGCGCGCCATGGCAAAACGGTTGCGGTGCGTCAGCGAGCCGCTGCTCTCGACACGCGTGACGAGCACCTCGGGAATGTTCGCGCACGGGAATCGCGTTGCCACACGCCAGAAGAGATCGTAGTCCTCGGCGAGACGGCACCGCTCGTCGTAGATCCCGGTCCGCCGCAGCACCGAAGCGCGAATCGTGCAGGCGACATGGCTGAAGGCGGTCCGGTAGTGGAAGCAGCGGAGAATGCCTTCCCAGCTCTCTGGGTACCTCGTGACGTAGAGCGGCCGCAGACGCTCGTCGAGGTGACGGGTCCAGGCACCAACCACGGCGATCTCGGGTCGCTCCTCAAGGAAGGCCAGTTGCCGCGACAGCCTTCCTGGCGCGTTGATGTCGCCCGCGTCCAGACGCGCGAGATAGTCGAAACCATGCTCCAGCACCCAGCTGGCGCCGACGTTCAACGCTTGCGCCACGCCGCGGTTCTGCGGCAGCCGAATGAGAACAATGCGGTGGGGCCCGGCCGCATCCGGCGCCTGCAGCGGAGGCTCGCTGCCGTCGTCGACGACGACGATGTCGAATGGAACCGTGTCGGACTCGAGCGACGCCAGCGTACGCGGTAGATCGTCCTGGGCGTTGAATGCGGGAATGAGCACGGCGAGCCGCACGCCCTCATTCTACGGGACGTCTGCGACAGAAGAGACTAGGTGTCACTCAACCATGCTGCCCCCGCGGCAGCTATCTCAGGACTGATGCCCGCACTATGCGTTGGCGTGAGCGTCATTCGTGCAGTTCCGGAAAGGGACACAGGCTGACTCGGCGTCTTTGGTGCCGATAGCACGGCTGACATGCCTCAGTCTTCAATCCGCACCCTCGTACTGGTCGGCACGGCGTTCATGCTGGGAACGGTCGCTGCCGGCTCGGGCACGCTTCGGGCGGCGTGGACGCCCGTCGCGCGATTCATCGGCCTGCAGGATCCACCGACGCCGGCGTCAGCCAACGTCCTGTCCGAACACGAAATCGAGCAGCTCGACGAGATGCCGCCGCAGAGCCAGGCCGAGCTGCTCCTCGAACGCGCCATCAACCGGTACGACGGCGCGCGGCAACAGATCGCGGCCCGGGTGACCGGTTGGACGGGACAGATCAAGATCGAAGGCCGGTTGAACGAGCTCTTCAGCACCGCGATCAACTCCGACGATCTGACCGTGCGGGTCGCGGGGATTGAAGTCAACATCGCGGGCCGCAACATCGAGAAGAGCCTCTCGACCGTCGACCGACTCGAGGAGGTCGCCCGCGGCGGGGACCAGGGGCCGCGCGTCAACGCCATGTGGGATCTCGCGCTCATCGGGAATCGCGGCGTCGCCCCGGATCGGGTCGCCGACATTCTGCTGGCCAGCGTTCACGACCCCAACGAGAACATCCGCTACTGGGCCGTCGAAGGGCTGGCCTATCTGGCCACCGACGAAGCAATTCCGCCACTGCTCGAGATCTTTCACGACGACCCATCGCCGATGATTCGAGAGCGGGCGGCCTGCGGCCTGGCACAATCCGGAATGTTCAGCGCGACACAGCGTCTCTCCGCAGTACCCACGCTCCTGAGCTACGCCGACGATGGCGGGCTCGACACGAAGACCCAGGGCTGGGTCTTTCAGGCGCTTCGCGACATCACCGGGCAGACGCTGCCGCACGAGGCGCGTGCGTGGCGGGAGTGGTACCAGCGCCGGGGGTGAACCGCGCCTCTCGCTCGTAGCCCGTTCGCTATAATCGCCAGCCATGAAGTACCGAGCACTTTCCGATACCGGCGTGTTTGTGTCCGAGTTGTGCCTCGGCGCCATGACCTTCGGTGGCCACGGTGGCATGTGGGAAGTGATTGCCGGGCTCGATCAGCCGGACGTGGATGCCATTGTCCACCGCGCAATCGACGCGGGTATCAACTTCGTGGACACCGCGAATGTGTATGCGATGGGCGAGTCCGAGACGATGCTTGGCAAGGCGATCGCCGGCCGTCGGCAGGGTCTGATCCTGGCCACCAAGGTGCGCGGCCGGATGAGCAGCGGCGCCAACGACGTCGGGCTCTCGCGGCTACACATCATGCAGTCAGTCGAGGCGAGCCTCACCCGGCTCGGCACCGATTACATCGACCTTTTCCAGATTCATCGCTTCGACCCGTTGACGAACCTGGAAGACACCTTGCGCGCGCTCGACGACCTCGTGCGCGCCGGAAAAGTCCGCTACATCGGCTGCTCGAATCTGGCGGCGTGGCAGATGATGAAGGCGCTGGGGGTCTCACGCGAGCAGCATCTCGAGCGCTTCCGCTGCACGCAGTCCTACTACTCGCTCGCAGGACGCGAGCTCGAACGCGAAATCGTGCCGCTCATCAAGGACCAGAACCTGGGGCTCCTGGTCTGGAGTCCGCTCGCAGGCGGTTTTCTGTCAGGCAAGTTCACCCGCACCGGCGGGGACGAGGCCGCCAGGCGCTCGTCGTTCGACTTCCCCCCGATCAACAAGGACAAGGCGTTCGACATCATCGACGTACTGGCGTCGATCGCCAAGGCGCGGAGCTCGAGCGTCGCCCAGATCGCCATCGCCTGGCTGCTCGCTCAGCAGGTGACGACGAGCGTCATCATCGGGGCCCGGAGACTGTCGCACCTCGAGGACAATCTCAAGTCAGTGGATATCGCGCTGACCGCGGACGAGCTCAAAGCACTCGACGATGTCAGCCGTCTGGCGCCGGAGTATCCCGCCTGGATGCAGTCGGCGGTTGGTGATGATCGCCTGCCCGGTCAGGAACGCCGCTTCACCACGTTAAAACCGAAGACCACGGGCAAGGCGTAGGAAACCCGAGTGGATCAGTTCTATGTGACGTGCCCGTATTGCGGCGAGCAGGGGGAAATCTACATCGAGCCTGACGTGCGGGGCTCGTTCGTGCAGGACTGCGAGGTGTGCTGCAACCCCTGGCGCGTGCGGGTGCGGGGACGAGGCGACCAACGCGACGTCGATGTCGTGCGCGCCGACGGCTCCGAATAACGAGGGCTCAGGGTTCAGCGCGTAGGCGTGCCAGGCGGGCGAGCAGTTCGCGGGCCGCACTGCGTGTCGCTACCGTTTGACCGCGCGTCAGCAATGGGCCAAGAAGACTGGTCGCTCCCGTGAAATCGCGCTGCGCCAGCAAGGCTTCGCCGAGCAGCAACGCGTAGTCTTCCCGCCCGGGCGCCCCGTCGACCAACGTGCGCAGCATGGCTGCCGCATGGTCGATGTACTCACCGGTGGCGAGGTCGATCGTTGCCACTGCCAGCATCGCCGCGGGATGGCCCGGCTCGACTTTCAGCGACCACCCGAGCGCGATGCGAGCATCGGCATAGAGCGCCTGTGCATCGCCGTCGCCGGCTTCCGCCCGCTGTAGATAGGCGCGGCCCAGCCACCGCTGCGCCGCGGCCAGTTCCGGTGCCTGTGCGACTGCGCGTTCGAGAAGCGCCTGGCCGACGTCAAGCCGTCCCTCGCGCATCTCGAGCAAGCCGAGCGCGGCAATGGCGCGCGGCGCGGGAGCCTTGTCGATCGCCTCCTGCAGAAACAGGCGCGCCTCGTCGACGCGACCAAGGTGCGCGAGCATGTCGCCAAGGTAGGCGGCGGCTTCACTCACGGGCAAGGGTTCTCCCTTGAACGTGCGCGACGGCATGACACGTGGGCCGACATTCAGACGCCGCGCGTCGAACGCCTTCCGGCGAACATACTGCGCCAAGTCGCGTTCTACGGCGGCAAAGTCAGGACCAAGCGCCTCAGCAAACGCCGCCCTGGCCGGCACCCCGCTGACTGCCGCCGCAATCAAGTGCTGGAGCCGTGCGACGTTCTCCGGGCCATTGCACAGAAGGTAGTGCACCAGGGCCCACGACTCGGCGTAGAAGAGGCCTCGGCGGTCGCCTTCGTTGTAGAGGGGCGATTGCGGCTCGGTAGACACCAGCTGATCGATCGCAATCAGCGCATTCGCTTCGAGAAGTTCGAGGTTGTCGGCATTCACCATGCCGACAACGGCACTGCGGCCGGCGCGAGCGGACTCGAAGGTCTCGTAGAACTCGGCGATTCCTTCGTTGAGCCAAAGCGGTAGCGTGCCGATCTCCTGGCGCAGATAGAGATGCGCGTACTCATGAAAGAGGATGCCGAAGGCCTCATCCTTGTGCGCGGCATTAACGGCGATATAGCTGCTGTCTTCGCTCGATGCGGCGTAACCAGCCACTTCGACGGGACGGCCCTCGAATGACGGGCGGAAGGGCGCAAACGAACGATCGTCCTCAAAGACGATCACCACCGTCGGGGGCGACGGCAGGGGGTGCGTGACGCCGGCCGATGGCGCCGGAAAGACGCGCGCGATCGTCTCCCTGAAGAGCTCGAGGCGCTCGGCCGCCTCCCTCAGGTCGTGGCGGGACACGTCACCGATGAACAGAAAGTGTGCGGACGCAAAGCGCGTCCATCCGGCGAAGGCAGATGACGGACGTGCCAGGAGGCACAACGAGACGATGACGCTGGCGACAACCCGACGCATCAAAGGCCGCGACTGCGCCCGCTCGCTGGCGACACGGAGACGCAGGGATATGGCGGTGCCGGAAGACAAATGGGCGATTACTGCTCGAGCCAGTTCTTCACCACGGATTCAACCGCGGCCGGAGCGTTGAGAACACCCGTGAGTGACCACTCAACCATGCCCTTGTCGATTCCGACCAGCGCTGGTCCATCGCGGAGATCGAGCGCCGTGCGGGCCTGACCGTCGACGTCCGCGTACCACCGATACGCCGTCCCCTCACTGCCAACCCGAGCAAGCGCGTAGGTGCGCGCGGCCTCGAGATCGCCGGCCACGATAACCACAAGACGATTTAAGAGGGCGTCGCTCCGCCACTCAATGAGCGCTGCGAGCAGGCGATCGCAGGACGTATTGCCCGGCGTGACGTAGACAATCAACGATCGTCCTTCACCAGACACCGTGCCACTGGCCGTGGGCTGCCCGCTCGACGCGCTCACAGTGAAGGCTGGCAGCGGCTTGCGCTCGGTGGCCCTCATGATTACCGCCGACTGCAGAGCGACGCCGACCGCCAAGAGCGCCGCCGCACCGATGCGCCAAGCGCCGAACCGATTGTCTCCCCGAGGTTGCATCATGATGAGCCTCTACGGTGTCTGGAACGTCGCACGCGCCTCAACGAAGTAGGCGCCCGCCGGAAGATTGAAGGCGGCATTGGCGATACAGGCGCCATTGCCATCACAGTTGGTGAGCGTCGCATTCGTCACGGCCGGCAACCCACCCACGCGCGGCTTGACCGTCACCGCGACGGTGGTCCCCGTCGGCACACCAGAGGTCGCTAGGCCGATGTCGGTTTGTCCTGGTGCCGCCAGCACCAGGTCGACGAGTCCGAGGCCGCCTTGGGGCGGCGACGGCACCAGTTGCCCTCCCACGGTGGTAATGGCCACGGTCGGCGTGATCGGGTTGACGATCGGCCCGGGCCCAGGAGTGCGCGAGGCAATGGGGTTGGTCTGCGACACCAGCAGGTTGTTGTTCAGCGCTTCCAATCGAATCCGGCCCGCCGCGACCGTATTCTGAGTCGGCGATCCTCCGCTGCCAGCCCCTATCGCAGACAGCGAACCCGCTCCGGAAATCGTCGTCGCCATCAGTCGGATGACTCCACCACTGCCGCCACCGCCAGAGGATGCGCAGTTGGGGTTGCCGCCGTAGCTACCGCCAGCCGCACCATTGGCGACGATGCTCCCGTTCACGGTGATCGTCCCATCAGCAGCGATGAGAATCGCGCCACCGCCACCACCACCGCCGCCAGCGCCACAACCCGCGCTGTTCGTGGTCGACCCACCACCGCCACCACCCGAACCTCCGACAAGCGGCAGCAAGTCCGGCGCGCTGATGAAGGTGGCATTGTTGCCCTGCCCGTTCAGAAAATACGTGTCGTTGCCGCCGGCGCCGCCGCCTGGGCCCGC
>JBEBGG010000030.1:0-32062 GCA_040081555.1 Vicinamibacterales bacterium | reverse complement strand
GCCGTTGGCCGCGGGTGTTGTCGCCCGGCAGCTCCTGAACTACAAGGCCGCCGACCTCACGCTCGAAGGGGCCTTTCTGGCCGGTCTGGTCGCCGGCCCGTACGCCGGCGCCATTGTCGGCATCATGGCGGGCCTCCCGCCGCTAGTCGGGCGCGAGTGGATTGCCCCACTCTTCACCATCGGCGCGGGATTTGCCGGCGGAGGCATCCGCGAGCTGTGCCCGAAGGAAGCGATCTGGCATTTTTCTCCGTTTGTCTTCACCCGCCTGCCCCTGCGCGCCTGGCAAATGCTCAAGAACCGGTCGATCGACTGGCAGATCGTCCTCTTGATGGCACCAATCGGTCTCGAGCTTCTTCGACAGATCATCGGGCTGCGCTGGGGCGCGACGCAGCAGCGCCTGTTCTTCCTCGGCCCCGAACCGTTCTGGACGTTGGCCGTCATTCTGCTGGCGACGGTGCTCGCCGTCGCCACGCCCATCAAGATTTGGAACAATGCCCGCATCGAGCATCGACTGGAAGAACAGGAAAAACTGCTCATGGCCGCCAAGGTGCAGGCGCTGGCCAACCAGATCAACCCGCACTTCCTGTTCAACACCCTGACCTCGATTTCGTCGCTCATTCGAACCAAACCTGATACCGCGCGCATGCTCATCACCAAGCTCTCGGCGCTCCTTCGCCGGCTGATGCGCAGCACCGATCAGTTCATTACCTTGCGCGAAGAGCTCTCGGCCATCGACGAGTATCTGGATATCGAGGTCGTGCGCTTCGGTCCGCAGCTGCGGGTCGAAAAGCAGATCGGGCCAGACACGCTGGATCTGATTGTGCCCAGCATGCTCCTGCAACCGCTGGTCGAGAATTCCATCAAGCACGGCCTCACCCGAAAGGTCGGCGGCGGGCGGATCACGATCCGCAGTGAGAAAAAGAATGGCCGCGCCATCATCGAGGTGAGAGACGATGGCCTGGGGATGACACCGGAGCGGTTGGAATCAGCGTTCGGCGACGGCATCGGCCTGAGCAACGTCAACGAGCGGCTGCAGACGATCTACGGCGCCACCTGCCGCCTGAAGGTCATCAGCGCCCCGGGCAAAGGCACCTCAGTGACGGTAGAAATCCCCGAAACCAGCGTTCCCGAGCGAGTGATCGCCTAGCCATGGCTCTGACGGTCGTGCTGGCCGACGATGAACCCCTGGCGCGGGAGGAACTCGGCTATCTGCTCGAACAGGTCGGCGGTATCGCCATTGTCGGCCAGGCCGACAATGGGCCACAGGCGCTCGAAACGATCGCGCGACTTGGCCCCGAATTGGTCTTCCTCGACGTTCAGATGCCCGGGCTGACCGGCTTTGAGGTGGCGCGCCGACTGGCCGACCAGCCTGTCCGCCCGCACATCATCTTCGTCACCGCCTTTGATCGACACGCCATTCAGGCCTTTGAGGTCAACGCGATCGACTATCTGCTGAAGCCGGTGGATCCGGCCCGGCTCGAACAGGCGATTCAACGTGCCAGACATCGAATCGGCGCCGAGCGGGCAGCGGCGAAAGAGGGTGGCAGCTCGACGGCAGTCGGGCTCGAACAGATCGAAAAACTCGTGCAGATGGTGGCGGAACGCCGGGATCGCCGAGATCAACTGGCCATCAAGATCGGCGAGCGATTCCTGCTCGTACAATCAGGCGAAATCGTGTACGCGTCGCTGGCCGACGAAGTCATCACGGTGGTCGCTGGCCCGCACACTGGCACCTCCAATTACCGAACGCTCGACGAACTGCAGGCTCGACTCGATCCTGACGTATTCTGGCGCGTTCATCGCTCACATCTTGTGAATATCAACAAGATCAAGGAGATCGTCCCTTGGTTCAGTCGGAACTACGTCCTGAGGATGAAAGACGAGAAGGCGACGGAGATCCCGGTCAGCCGGACGCAGACGCGTCGCCTGCGCGACTACCTGAAACTCTAGTCGCGCCGGTTGCGCCCCATGGGCACGTCCCGTCCATCGCTGCAGCAAAGCCGTCGCTCCTTGCACAAGCACGTACCGAGGTCGTGGCATGGGTCCAGACGCTGTTCTCGGCCGCCGTTTACGCGATCCTCATCGTCACGTTCCTGTTCCAGGTCGCTCGCGTCGAAGGCCAGAGCATGGCGCCGACACTCGAGGATCAGGATCGCCTGATTGTGAACAAACTTGCCTATCGGATTGGCGAACCGCGCCGCGGTGACATCGTGATGCTGTACTACCCACTCGACCCGTCGAAGTCGTTCGTAAAGCGCGTCATTGCTGAAGAAGGTGATTCGGTGCACATCGTGGACGGCCGCGTCTACGTGAACGATATCCCGCTGAACGACGACTACGTGTCGGCCGAGTACCGCAGCAGGGACGATTGGGGCCCGCAGGTAGTTCCCGACGGCTACGATTTCGTGATGGGCGACCACCGCAACAACAGCAGCGACAGTCGCCATTGGGGGATGGTACCCAAGCGCTATATCATCGGTCGCGTCCAACTGCGCTGGTGGCCGGTGGCCACGGCGCGAATCTTCGAATAGCGAGTCAGCTTCTTCTCGTCGACGCCTCCGGTGGTTACCCAACGCTATTCCGACGTCTCGCGTGTCCTGTGGGTCGTCTTCGTCCTGAACGTCGCGGTGGCACTGGCAAAGATTGCCTTCGGGTATGCCAGCGGCGCGATCAGCATCCTGTCCGATGGGTTTCATTCACTGACGGACGCGGCTTCGAATGTGGTGGGCCTGGTAGGCGTACGGGCGGCAAATCAGCCGCCGGATGAGGACCACCCCTACGGCCATCGAAAATACGAAACCGTCGCGGCGGCAGCGGTCACTGGGTTCCTGCTGGCAATCTTCCTGGAAGTCATCCGCAACGCCTTCAACCACCTGACGGCGCCGGCGCACGCCACCGAGATCACGACCACCGGGTTCGTCATCATGATTGCGACGATCGCGATCAACCTCGTCGTCGTGCGCTACGAGTCGAGCGCAGCGCGGCGCCTGCACAGCGAGGTCCTGCTGGCCGATGCGATGCAGACTCGCGGCGACGTCTGGACATCGCTGGCAGTGCTCGTGGCGCTGGCCGGCGCACGCGCCGGTTACCCGATGCTCGATCCGATTGCCGCACTGGTCGTCGCCGGATTCATCGCCCGCTCGGCCTTCGAAGTCGCGTCGACGACCGGACGGATCCTGAGCGACCAGGCGGCCATGCCGGAAGCAGACATCGAGCGCGTTGTTCGGAGCGTGGACGGTGTGTTGGGCTGCCATCACATCCGCACCCGCGGGTCAGCCGACCATGTGTTCCTGGACCTGCACGTCTGGCTGCCGCGCGAGATGGCGTTCGAAGAGGCGCACGCGCTGTCGCATGTGGTCAAGGACCGCCTGATGGCGGACTATCCGCAGATCGTCGACGCCGTTATCCACATCGAACCACCGCCCGCCTCGGCACCCTGAGTTCGGCGGACGAAGGGCGCAAAGCCGGCCGGCGCGCGCCGGCACTATTTCCTTGGCCCGATCTTGATCTCGTAGACGCGGGGCCAGAGCTTGCCTGTGACAAACAGGCGATCGCCCGTGTCGTCGTAGGCGATGCCATTGAGCACCGCATCCGGAGACACCGTCCCAGCAGGCATCAGCCCCGTGAGATCGATATAGCCGCTGACCCTGCCTGACGTCGGGTCGATGCGCGCGATGTAATCGGTTGTCCAAACGTTGGCGAGCACTTCGCCCTTCATGTATTCGAGTTCGTTGATGTTGCGCAGGGGCTGACCGGCGTCTGACACGTGAACGTGCCGCACTTCGCCAAACGTCGCCGGGTCGAGTACCCGCAGAACGTCACTCCCATCGCTCATGATGAGATGTGTCTGGTCGTGGGTGAGCCCCCAGCCTTCGCCCCGGTACTTGAAGGACTTCAGTTCCCGGAATGTTGCAGCGTCATAGACCAGCGCCAGACCGGATTTCCAGGTAATCTGAAACATCTGGCCGCCGAAGACCGTGATGCCTTCGCCAAAATGCGGGGCCGGGAGATCGCGCCTCTGCAACACGGCCCCGGTCTCGAGTTTTACCTTGCGAATCGACGAGTGCCCGACCAGCCCGGTCCCCTCATAGAAGACGCCGTTGACCACTTCCAGCCCCTGGGTGAACGCCTCCTTGTCGTGGGGATAGGCCTTCACCACCGAGTAGGTATAGACAGGAGGCTGCGCCGGCGCCTGAGCGCGTGTTTGCGACCACAGCGCCCAAAAGACGAGGAGGGCCCCAAGTCCGTGACCGAGACGTCTAGCGAAGAAACGTCCCACTCTTGCCGCCGGTCTTCTTCATCAGTTTGATGCCGCCAATCACCATCCGCTGGTCGACCGCTTTCACCATGTCGTAAATGGTGAGCGCGGCGACGGCGACGGCGGTCAGGGCTTCCATCTCCACGCCGGTCTGGGCCGTGGTTCGGGCGGTGGCCTCGATGGTGTACCCGGTCGGGGTCGGCAGCAATTCGATTTGCACAGACGACAGCGGCAGCGGATGACAGAGGGGTATCAACGCCGAGGTCTGCTTGGCGGCCATGATGCCCGCCAGCCGCGCCGCCTGGAGCGGATCGCCCTTCTTCACCGTGCCGCGGCGAATCTGCGCAAGCGCGTCGCTGGACATCCGGATGGTCCCCTGCGCGATGGCTTCGCGCGACGTCGCCGGTTTGGCGCCAACGTCGACCATGGTCACGCGGCCGCGCGCATCGACGTGGGAGAGCTTATTGGGCTTACTTGGCATCCGTATCCCCGTGCGCAAGATAGAACGAGAGACTCTCGAGTGACACCGTTAGATCGACGCTCTTGACTTTCACGTCTGGCGGGACGATGAGCCCCCCAGGAGAGAAGCTCAGAATGGCCTTGATGCCAGCAGCGACGACCTGGTCGACGACCTTTTGTGCCGCAGAGGCCGGAACGGCCAGCACGGCGATACTGATGCCTCCACGACGCACCACTCTCTTCAAGTCTTGGATATCGTGGGTCGGAATGCCGCTTCTCGATTTCTCGCCGATCTTCGACGGCGCATTGTCGAACAACGAGTGAATCTCGAACCCTTCCTGGATGAACCCTGGGTAGTCGGCCAGGGCGAGCCCAAGATTTCCCGCGCCGATAATCGCCACACCGAGCTTGCGGTCGAGGCCGAGAATCTGGCGCAGGTGTCGCTTGAGGTCGTTGACGTAGTAGCCGACGCCACGGACACCAAACTCGCCGAAGTAGGCCAGATCTTTGCGGATCTGCGCGGCGTTCAGGTGGAACTGTTCGGCAAGCGCCTGTGATGAAACGGTCTTGACGCCGGCCTCTTCGAGTCCATTCAGGGCGCGTAGGTAGATCGACAGCCGATTGGTGGTCAGCTCGGACACCTGGTCGAGACTCTGCTTGGCCCTCGTGGACGGGCTACCCACCTTGTTCAGAATCTTCACAAGCTTCCCGGCCGGATTGTAGCAAAAACCCTCATGCTAATATCCCGCTCCGTGGCCCATTCCGCAGCGACATCGCGCCCCAAACCCGCTGCGGGTGCTGCCTTTCAACCTTACGTTCCCGCAAGCCAGTCACCCGCCGAGTTCACGCTCAAGGCGATCGTCATCGGTGCGCTGTTCGGGCTGCTCTTCGGCGCCTCCACCGTCTACCTCGGCCTGCGTGCCGGACTCACCGTGAGCGCCTCCATTCCAATCGCGGTGCTCGCGATCTCGGTTCTGAAGAGACTGGGCGGATCGACGATTCTCGAGAACAACATTGTTCAGACGATCGGATCGGCCGGCGAATCCGTGGCCGGGGGCGTCGTCTTCACTGTACCCGCGCTAATTTTCCTGACGCCAGACGGCCCAGGTTACTTCAAGTATTTTCAGATCCTGATGCTGGCCTTGACGGGCGGCCTACTCGGCGTGTTGATGATGATTCCGCTGCGTCGGCCACTCATCGTCAAGGAACACGGCGTGCTTCCATATCCGGAGGGCGCCGCCTGTGCGGATGTGCTCATCGCCGGGGAACGCGGCGGCGAACTAGCGTCCACGGTCTTCAAAGGGCTCGGCATTGGTGCCTTGTGGAAGGCCCTGTCGTGGATCTTCCAGGTCTTCCGTACTGCAGTCGGCCACAGCATGGCGCGCACCAGCTTCTTCCCCAATGCCACGCTCAATCTGGACCTGTCCCCCGAATACATGGGTGTGGGCTATGTGATTGGTCCTCGCATCGCCGGCATCATGTTCGCCGGCGGTGTCCTCAGCTGGCTGGTGCTGCTGCCGCTGCTCTCGTATCTCGGCAACTTCATGTCGGTTCCGTTACCGCCGGTGCCGGCCAGCGGCCTGCGCATCGATCAGATGAGCGCGCAGCAGCTCTGGAGCGGCTACATTCGTTACACCGGCGCTGGCGCGGTGCTCGCCGCCGGCATCATCACACTCATCCGTACCATACCCACCATCGTCTCGTCGTTCCGTGACAGCGTGAAAGACCTCAGCTCCGGCGCCTCATCGGGCTCCAAGATTCGCACAGAGCGAGACATTCCACTGTCGGTCGTTGGCGTCGGTTCCGTGGTCATGGCGCTGGTCCTGGCGCTGGCGCCCGGCATGCCGACGCAGGGCAACTTCCTGGTCGCGCTGCTCATCATCGTCTTCGGCTTCTTCTTCGTGACCGTGTCGTCGCGGATTACCGGTCTCATCGGGACGTCGTCCAATCCGATCTCCGGCATGACCATCGCGACGTTGATCATGACCTGTTCGATCTTTGTCGCGCTTGGCTGGACGGGCGACAAGTACGGTCCCATCGCCATCTGCGTCGGCGCGATCGTCTGCATCGCCGCAGCACAGGCAGGTGGCACGTCCCAGGACCTCAAGACAGGGTTTCTCGTCGGTGCGACTCCCGTCTATCAGCAGATTGGCCTGGTCATCGGCGTCGCCACATCGGCCTTGGTCATCGGCATGACGACGCTCTACTTGCACGGTGTGATGGGGATCGGTTCCAGTTCGCTACCAGCGCCTCAGGCGACGCTGATGGCAACCATCATCAAGGGCCTGCTCAGCCGTAACCTACCGTGGGGGCTGGTGTTAGTGGGGGTCTTCATTTCAGTGACCCTCGAGCTGTGCGGCATTCGCTCGCTGTCGTTCGCGGTCGGTTCGTATCTGCCTATTGCCACCACCGCGCCGATATTTGCCGGCGGCCTCGTGCGGGCCTGGGTTGAACGCAAGTCGAAGAGCTCGGAGGAGTCAGAGGTCGGGGCGGGTACGTTGTTCAGCTCAGGGCTCATTGCCGGCGGATCGCTGGCAGGCATCCTGTACGCGTTCCTTTTTGGTCGCAATCTCATCGGGGAGGCCGACGGTGACGTCACCGGACTGATTCCGTTCCTGCACGAGGGCACGTCGGGCAACATCATCGGGCTTCTGCTGTTTGTTGCTCTCGGCGTCGTGCTGGCACGCGCCGCGCAGAAGAAGATATCGTAGACACGCACCATGGCGAAGCGTGTCGTCGTACTCCTATTCCTTCTGACCGCCACCCTTGCTGCGCAGCCGGCGGTCCGGCGCGCCACGAATCTCGCGGCGCTCATCGCGCATCCCACCTTCTACCATCAACGCCCCGTCATCGTCGTTGGCACTGTGGCACTTCAAGACGATGGTGAGCTCCGCGTCACGGCCGACAGCCTCAGCATGAAGGTCGTATCCACAGTCCCGGTGCCAGACGGCCTGAGCGAAATCCGCGGCGAGTACCTCGACATCGGCAGAATGAACGCCGACGACCCTCGCCTGCGCCAGCTGGATCTCAAGAAGTTGTTCAACATCGACCCACAGGGTGCCTGGCCGCAGGTGGGACAGGTGACAGCTCTGGTGGCCTCAGCAGTCGCCGCGGCCACGCCACCAGCGGCCCCGTCGATCCGCAACATCGTTCTCTACCCCTCGCGTTACCTCGATCAGCAGTTGACGCTGACCGGCCAGTTCGCCGGGCGCAATCTCCTCGGCGATCTCGCCGACGCGCCAGCACGCAGTCGTTATGACTTCGTCCTGCGGTCGGCGGACGCGGCCATCTGGGTGAGCAACATCCGCCCGCGCGGGAAGGACTTCGAGCTAGCGCTAGACGCGCGTATTGATACGGGGCGTTGGCTCGAAGTCTCAGGCACCCTACAGCAGGGTCGCGGTCTGCAGTGGCTCGACGCCACCGCGGGCACCTTGAAACTGACACAGGCGCCTAAGGACCCGGTGCTCGAGCCGCGCCTCGATGTGCCGGCCGCACCGCCACCCGAGGTGATCTTCAGCGCGCCCACGTCCGGCGAGACCGACGTGCCGGCGGCAAGCTCGGTGCGAGTCCAGTTCTCGCGAGACATCGAACCGGCGACCCTCCGTACTCACGTCATGGTGAAGTACGCGCCACCGGCGCAGGACCTGCCCGCTCCGGAGTTCACAACGCAATACCTCCCGGGCACGCGGGTCCTCGAGATCAAGTTCCGAGAACCACTCCAGCCGTTCCGCACGGTGCTCGTTGAGCTCTCGGAGCAGATCCTCGGCTCCGACAAGCAGCCGCTCGTGCCGTTTGCGCTGAAGTTCGATACGGGACGCTAAGAGGTTCCGCGGTGCTCAGGCGTGCATCTCCGCCAGTAGTCCTTCAATCGCCGCGCGGACTCTGTCGATGAGCTGACTGCGCTCACTGATCGACACATCGGCGGTTTCAATCGGTGTACCGATCCGGATCTCGATTGTGACCGGGCGCAGAATCGGACTTCCCTTCCTCATCGCGGCCTTGCCGCCTCGAATCGCCACAGGAACGATGGGGGCACCGGCGTTAATCGCCATGATGAAGCCACCCTTCTTGAATGGCAACATTTCGTCGGTCTTGCTGCGTGTGCCCTCCGGGAAGATAAGGAAGGAGTTGCCAGAACGAATAGAGGCGGCGCCCGCCTCAATCGAGCGCATCGCCGACTCCTTGTTCCGCCGGTCGACGGGAATGAAGCCACCCATGCGGAACGCGCGCGCCAGCACGGGAATCTGATCAATCTCGTGCTTGTAAAGGATGTGCGTGCGCGGGTGCAGCACTTCAAAGAGCAGCGGTGGGTCGATGTTGCTCTGGTGGTTGCTGCAGAACACGGCCGCGCGGGCCGGCAGGTGCTCTCTTCCCGTCACGCGGTACGAGATACCGCTCAAGAAGAGTCCGGCCTTGACCCCCCAGTGACCGAGAACGTAGAGGATATCCGTCCAGCCAAAGAGCATCGCCAGCAGCATGCCCGGGGGGCCGACGATCAGCACGTAGACGGAGACGACAACGTAGGTCGCCAAAGAGCGGATGGCGGCGATAAGCACGGGCTCGGGAATGATATGTGAAAAAGGCCCGCCGGCGGTGAAGCCAGCGGGCCTTCTGGATGAATCGGCGCGGACGAGGAAGTTAGGACGCGGCGCGCGCTGAACGGCGACCAGCAGCTGGTGCGGCACCGGCCGCAGCCGCACGCGGCGCCGGAGTCGCTACCTTCACAACCTTGGCACGAGCGGCCACGCGGGCCTTCGTGGTGAAGCAGCGCTCGAGCGAGCCGTCGACGCGCCCTTCGATCGCCGCAGCCGTTTCGCGCATGACTTCAGAGACTTCCGAAATGATGAGGAACTTCGCCCGGTCGAGCATGCGCTTCTCACGGAACGAGAGGCTCTTGGACTTGGCAAGGAACGTCAGGCTTTTCAGTACATCAGCGACGTCGTAGATGGAGCCGCTGCGCATCTTGTCGGAGTTGTCCTTGAAGCGCCCCTTCCAGTTCTGGTGGTTGTCGATCTTGCCGTCGCCAAGGAGCGTGAACAGCCGATCGACCTCTTCGTCGCTGATAGCACGGCGCAGGCCCACGCCGTCAACGTTGCTGACGGGGACGAGCACCATCGTGTCGTTTGCGACGATCCGCAGGTGGTAGAAACCGCACGTCGTCCCAAGAATCGTCTTCTCTTCGATCCGTTGGACGATACCGAGACCATGATTCGGGTAAATGACCTTGTCGCCGACTAGAAATGTCACGATTCCCCCTGTTAGGCAGCCGCGGATGGTACGCCTGACTTGACCAACGCAGTCCCTTCAGTATAGCCCACTTCCTTGGCGGGATACGGCCATAATTGGCCCAAAATAAGGGATTTCTTGGCATTCTTGGCCATCGGATGGCCGACATCGCAGACCGGCAAGGCCAAGGATTTACGCCGATCGGCAGACTTTACCTGGCCGTTTTCACGGTCACTCACGTACCTGCACCCGCCTGGTCAGACCTCTGACTCAACTGGTCTGGCACCGTGAGAGGAACCTATCGGAGCGGTCCGGCCAGGCGGTCCGGCGGTCGCACTCCCCTCCCAACGCTCGCGCCCAACGCGTGCGAGGACGCTCGACACGTACACCCACGATCTGCGTCTCGCTGATGGCGTTAGGCACTCAATGACACGGCCTCCTGCGATGCAGTAGACCCGTCACGCGGATGGGGGAAAAGTGGTGCCGGAGGTCGGAATCGAACCGACACGTCCTTGCGGACACGGGATTTTGAGTCCCGCGCGTCTGCCAGTTTCACCACTCCGGCACGTCGGGAGGGCCACTCAGTATAGCGCCGCCAGCGTTCTGCAGCCACCGCGGCGCGTTGGCCCAAGCGTCCGCCCATCCGGTCGACTCCCGAAGTCCTGGCCGGTCGGCAAGAATCCGGAGGTCCCGGTGGACGTGAACCACCAGCGTCGCAATGGGCGGCCAAGCCCGGGCGACACCCACAGTTATGCGTGGTCACTACAGACCAGCCGGCTGAATCATCCTGCTCTCCAGACACACTCGCCAGGTGAAACGCTCGACCGGAAACGTGACAAGCTGGGCATGTCATCGACGGTGAGCATTTGTTGGGGGCACCAAGCTCTGCACACGACTGCAGTGGCCAGGGTCCATCACCGATAAGGACAGCACTGATGTTTCGCCTCTCGTTCCGATATCTGCTGGGCTTCGCCCTGATTGTCGTGAACGTTGGCCTCGCGGCAGTCATCGGGACGTTCGCCTACCGCGCGGCACAGGACGCAATCGTAGACCAGGCTCTGGAGTCGGTCTCGCTCGTCGCCGAGAGTCGCGCGCGCGAACTGACCGACGTCCTGACACGGCGGCAGCGCCGCCTCGAGAGTTTTCTCGGCAGTCTCGAGAGCCTCTGCGGTGAGCGCAACGCGCGTGGCGACTTCGGCTTTGAGGAACAATGTCTCAGGTCAGCAGTCGGGGGTCTGCATCGCTCAGAGCTCGCGCTCACGACCAATCTGAGCACGCGGGAACGGTTGCTCGTACACCAGGGCCGCGCGGGTCCTATTCAGGCGCCTTCCCCTGCCCAACTCGCCCGCATCGACGGGGTCGCCGGCACGGGACACTATGCGATGCGCGCCACCCGCGCAAATCTCGACGTCGACGTGCTCCTCGACCTCGAGGATCTCAATGCCATCTTTCTCGATCGGGCGGGTCTTGAAGGCAACGGCGAAGCCTTCCTGACCAGCGCGGCCGGCTACCGCCTGACCGCGGCACCGTTTGCGACACCGACCGCATTCCCCGTGCAGATGACACCGATTGCGGCGTGCCTCTCTGGCAGCACCGAAGCCACCGTCACCACGGACTACCGCGGCATCAAGGTGATCAGCGGCCTGCGACCCAGCGCCGTCATCGGCGGCGGATGCATCGTCGCCAACGTGCAATATGACGATGCGACTAAGCCCGTGGAACGATTGGGCCGACTGCTCGCCTACGCCTCGGCGCTCATCGGCCTGGCCGGTGGTCTCGTCTCGATGATCATTGCCGGCGCCCTCACCAGTCCGATCAAACGACTGGCAATCGCGGCGCGGGCCCTCGGTGGCGGCGATTTCGACGCGCCAGTGCCAGTCGGCGGACCCTCTGAGGTACGTCAGCTTGGCGTCACGCTTTCGCACATGGCCGCTTCCATCCGTGAGCTAGTACGCCAGGAACGGCGCGCACGACAGGACGCGGAGACGGCGAGCCGTATGAAGGACGACTTTTTAGCGACGTTGTCGCACGAACTCCGCACGCCGCTCAACGCGATTCTCGGCTGGGCGTCCATTCTCACGCGTACCGACAGGAACCGCGCGCGCGTCATGCACGCTGTCGGCGTCATCGAGCGCAACGCCCGCGTGCAGTCGCAGATGATCGAGGAACTGCTCGATGTCTCGCGCATCGCCGCCGGGCGCGTGCGGCTCAGTCTATCGAGTGTGTCTGTCAGGGCGAGCATCGACGCTGCCTGTGAATCGGTCCGGCCCGCGGCGGATGCCAGATCGGTGTCGCTCGAGAAACATGTCGAGGTTGACACCGTCCGGGCCGATCCGCGCCGCCTGCAGCAAATCCTCTGGAACCTGCTGTCGAACGCCGTGCGATTTACACCACCAGGCGGCACTGTCACCGTAAGCGCGCGAGCAGCGCGCGATGGCGTCGAGATTGTGGTGGCCGACACCGGCAGTGGCATCGCGCCCGAGTTCCTGCCACACGTCTTCGATCGATTCCGTCAGGGCGACAGCAGTACCACACGCGCGCATGGCGGCCTCGGCCTAGGATTGGCCATCGTCCGCGATCTGCTCGGGTTGCACAAAGGGACCGTGCGCGCGGAAAGCGCTGGCGAAGGCAAAGGCACGACGTTTACCGTTTGGCTGCCAGAACGCGGGAACGGCGCCGTCGACCATCCAGACGCGGCCCTCGACCCGCAGGAGCCTCCTCGCCTCGCCGGCGCCACCGTCCTGGTGGTCGACGACGACACCGACGCGCGGGACGTCATGAGAACGATCCTCGAAGATGCGGGAGCGAACGTGGTGACAAGCGGTTCCGCGGCCGAAACGCGGGAACTCCTGCGCGAGACGCGACCCGATCTCCTAATTGCCGACATCGGCATGCCTGAGGAAGATGGCTACTCGCTGATTCAATCCATCCGTGGGCTGGACACCGACGTCTCACACCTGCCCGCCATCGCACTCACGGCCCACACGCGCCCTGAAGACGTGGAACTGGCACTGCGGGCGGGCTTCCAGATCCACATGGCCAAACCGATAGACTCGGTCCGACTCGTCGCCTCGGTGGCGTCACTGTTCGAGACTGCCCATTGAGCGCGACCGTGTTACGATTCGCCCAATTTCTTCGTTGTCGGATCAGGCATCTATTGAGGGCCACGAGCCATGTCATCACACTCCACCTCGCGCCGGGACCTGCTGAAACAGCTCAGTATGGCCGGCGTCGGTCTCTCGCTGGTGAACGTCCCAGGGTGGTCCCTGCCAGTCTTGGCGCAAGGCGACGCGATCGTGCCCTTCACGGATATCCCAAGTACGTTCAATCCGGTGCCAAACGCCATCAGCCGCACGTTCGACATCCGGAAGCTCAGCGAGTTCACGCCCGCTGATCAGTTCTTCACCACCCAGCACTACGGGCATCCTGGCATCGATCTGAGCACCTTCCGCCTTAAGATCACCGGCCTCATCAACAAGCAGGTCTCGTTTTCACTCGACGAACTCAAGAAGATGAAGAGCGTCGAGCTGATTGCCGGCTTCGAGTGTTCGGGCAACAGCCCGCGGTCGATCGAAGGGCTGGCGAGCAACGGAAAATGGACCGGAGTGCCACTCAAGGCGCTGCTGGATCAGGCCGGCGTCAAACCGGAAGCGCGTGAGTTCGTGTTTTTCGGCGTCGACAAGGGCAGCGAAGAGATCGAGTGGCGCACCCAGAAGTTCACCGTTGACCAGCAGTTTGGACGCGCGCTGAATCGTGAGCAGGCATTCTCTCCTGACATCATCGTCGCCTGGGCGCTCAATGGCCAACCGCTGACCAAACACCAGGGCGCACCGCTTCGCCTTATTGTTCCCGGCTGGTACGGCGTTGCCAACGTGAAGTGGCTCACGCATGTCCACGTGCAGGACGACGCCTATCTCGGCCGTTTCCAGGCGCGCTGGTACCGCACGCTACGCGGAGAAATGATCGACGGCCAGATGACGTGGAAGGAAAGCGCGGTGACGCGCATGCGACTGAAGTCGGTGATCGCGCGCGTCACGGCGAGCGGCGGTGCGCACACCGTGCAGGGCTTCGTGCTCAGCAACGGCCTCTCGCCGATCAAAGCGGTCGAGGTGAAGGTGGACGAAGGACCGTGGCAGGCCGCAACTCTGGACAAGACCACCTTGGCGAGCAAGTACTCGTGGAAGCTGTTCTCGTATGCCTGGAAAGGCGCAGCGCCTGGTGCGCACACACTTGTCTCGCGCGCCATCGACGCCAGCGGGCAGATTCAGCCAACGCCGCAGGAACTCGAGAACAAGAAGTCGTTCCTCGAGGACAACTCACAGTTCACCCGCAAGCTGACGATCTAGCGGCGTCTGGGCAGCGCCTGCCGTGGCTGAGGAAACTGCTAACCGCGACCCATGACATCGACATGGATTGGCGTAGCAACCTTAATCTGGCAGCCTCGCTGTCGTTCAGCGCACCGCAGCCGCAGGCCCGGCCCCACACCTCCCGCGACCTGCCGCGCGAGCGCCAAGGTCGGCTGGCATCAACAATCAGGATGAAGGGCTCACCCACCGCACTCGGTAAAGCGATGGCGAGCCGATTCATCGCCCCATCGGAGAAACAATAGGATTGATCACGAAAGCCGAGGCGACGGCCGCCGCCCTAGTGCTCACTCCTGCCGCGGCAGTTCTCGCGGCATATACGGCCGATCGGTTCGGACTGCCGTTCCTGCCGTGGCCAATGCTGGCCCTCAGCGTCGTCGCCTTCGGAGCCACATGGTGGCCGCTCTGGCGCAGGGCGGAAACAGCACCAACCGCGTTCTGGTCGTGGGCGGCGCTGGTCATCAGCGTGTTCGGCTGGCTGATGTTACTCGCCCGCCCGTCGTTCCTTCCCCTGGGCACGGGGCCGGACCTAACGCATCATCTGCAGCTCATTCGCTACATCGACGAGCACTGGCAACTCGTTCATGGGCGCGACCTCCAGCCCCTTCTGGCTGAGATGACGTTTTACACGCCGGGCAGCCACATCCTGGCGTCGCTGGCCGGCGCCTGGAGCGGCAGCACTGGCCTTCACGGTCTGCAGCCGCTGCTCGCGTACGTGGCCGCGCTGAAAGTGGGGCTCGTGGCACTCATCGCACGACGCATGATGCCCGCGCTCACGCCTCGCGATCCGTTGGCGATCGCCGTCGCTCTGACGGTCTTCGCCTCGCAGGTGTTCTTTCTCGGCTCCTTTCTGCAATTCGCCTTCGTCGCCCAGGTCGTCGCCGAGCTCTTCATGCTCTTTGCTTGGTGGACCGTGGTCGCGTGGTACGACAACGGCGGAACACGATGGCTCGCATCGTTCGCTATCGTCACGTCGGCGCTCTTTCTGACGTGGCCGATCCTTGTCGGCCCTCCGTTTGTCATGCTCGGCCTGGTGTTGCTCACGCAACATGCAGTGCCCCTGCGCAGACGCGGAGCGCAGGGCCTTGTCGCATCGGTCCTGCCGGTCTGCGTTGCAAGCTCATTCGTGATCGATCGGATCCGCTGGATGGGGATGGCCGCCGTCGGCGGCGAAACGGCGCTCCCGCAGGTGTCCGCTTATGGATGGCCGTTTCTCGCGGCGTCAACGGTGGGACTGCTCCTCTCGCTGCTGCGGACACGCACGCGTGTGACAGGACTGATGGCGGCGTCGATTCTCGTGCAGTCTGCCGCGCTGTGGGGCGCAGCCACGTGGCGGCACAACTCACCATACATGGCGCAGAAGATGTTCTATGGCCTCCTGTTTGTGCAGGCCGCCGGTGTGGCCGCACTGGTCGGCGAGTTATGGACGCATGTGCCGCGCGGGCGCTGGCAATCCGCATTCGCGTGGCTCCTGGCCACCGCGGCAGTCGTCCTGACCGTGCGCTCGGTCGCTGCCGCGCCCACGCGCATGGCCATTCACATTCAACCGGCAGTGACGCGCCCACTCGAACTCGCGGGCGACTGGGCCCGGGCGAATGTGCCGCCACAGTGCGTGGAGTATCTCGTCGCCGATGACGAATCCTCATACTGGCTACACCTGGCAGTGCTCGGCAACCCTCGCCATTCTGCGCGCTCGCGCGATTGGGATTCCTACGACTTCACGAAGGCCCTCTTGCGCTGGCTGACGCCGGGCGGCCTCCCCTACGCGATCGCGGAGTTGCCGGCGGTGCCCAGCGGCGTCCGCGAGGAGTTCGACATTGTTGCCAGATTTGGCGATGCGGCCGTCGTGAAACGCAGGGGCCAGTCGGCGTGCGACCTATCCCCGCAGTCGTAACCGCACGAGTACGCGGACCGCGTCAAAGCCATCGTGCCAACGGATTTTCTTGCCCGCCGTGCGCGAGCGCGGATTGAATGCGACCGGACGTTCGACCAGGCGATGCTTGCCGAGAATCAAGCGTGCAGTGATCTCCGGCTCGATCTCGAAGCGATTGGCTGACAGTACCAGACTCCGCGCAAGATCCCCGCGCATGATCTTGTAGCACGTCTCCATGTCCGTCAGTGACGAGCCGTAGATCAGGTTCGTGATCCAGGTGAGGAGAGCATTACCACCACGTGTGGCCAGGGGCACGGGTGCCGAGCGCGACAGGAATCTGGAACCGTACACGGCATCGGCTTCGTCCCTGAGAATCGGACCAATCAGATCGGCCAGTTGTGCCGGATCGAGTTCAAGATCTGCATCCTGAATCGCCGTGATGGTGCCACGCGAAGCTTTCAGGCCCACCCGAACCGCATGCCCCTTCCCACAATTGCTCGGCAGATGGACAAGGGTGATGCGGTCGTCTTTCGGCAGGCCGTCGAGCACCTCACGGGTGCCATCGCTCGACCCGTCGTTCACCACAATGATCTCGCGATCGAGCGGCAACGCAATCGTCAACAGCCGACCGATCACGGCGCCGATGGTGCGATGCTCGTTGTAGACGGGGACGACGATTGTGAGCAGACCGGCCACGGGAGAAGCACGATGATACTAGAGGAATACGGCACCTCCCGGTGCAGTCGCACCGATGCGATAGTGACCGATTGCAGAGTCGTGCGGCTACCGGCCAGTCCCCCCCCGCGTGGAGCCACTTCTTGGCTGTGGCAGCCAACGGAATCTCGAAGCAGTGGGGTCCGGGGGTGAGGGTCTTGATGCAAGACGGCCCGTTCGTATCCGCTGGCGACGCAGTTTCGGCAGCCATGCCCGGCGGAACCTGACGCCCTGATGGTGCGGGTCCTTGACGAAGGCCTCGACCTCCCGACTCCACCGGTCACCGGGGGCTGAACCGGAGGACAGAGTACAGGTGCTACCGCTCTTGCACAGAGATCTGCACCATCTTCCGGTACTTCACGGGGCGCCCGTCCAACAGCGCGGGCGCATAGACCCAGTCCCTCGCCGCCGCCAGCAGCATGGGGTCGTAGCGATCAGCCACGCTTGCGCGAATCAGCACGTCCTCGACACGGCCCCGCTCGTCGAGGATCAGCTCCAGCATGCCGGTGCGAGGTGGCGTGTCCGACGGCGAAAACGGCGGAATGGGCTGGCGCACCGCCAACGGCGCAGACACGGCCGCATCGGCCGCGCCGTAGATCCGGGACGCGGCGGCAATCGGGAACATGGCCAACGGCTGCTGGCGAGAAGCAAGAGGCGGCGGCACGGCCGCCGCGGCGCTCAGGTCGAGGAATCCTCCGGCCAACGTCCGAAGATCGGCCAGCGGCGGCTGCGCAGCCTCGTCTGCCAGTTCCGGATCGGCAAGCGCGTCGAGTACGAAGGAGAACGCGGCACGCGCGGCGACAAACTCTTTCGCGTCGAAGTGCGCCTTGGCCACGCCGTACCGGTGTTGAATGATCGCCGGCAGCATCCGCTTACGCACTTCGCTAAACGCGGCCCGTATGCGCGGCGCGGCGTCCTCTACTGAGGGACGATACATCGGGTCCGCCGCGACGATCACAGAGATGGCGCTGCTGGCATCGTCTGGGCGGCCGAGCGCGAGCAGACAGTAGGCGCGCACCTGCGCCACGGCGAGCGTGTCGGCCCCCGCGCCGTCCTCACCAGACTCGAGACGACCGAGCATCTCGAGTGCATCGTCGTATTCGGCCGCGGCATATAGCTGCCGTGCCGAGGAGAGCGAGTCAGCCGGAGCGCCGGCCATCAGTGGCGGCGACACCAGTGCCGCGACCATCGCAGCCATCACGATATTGAGCCAGGTCGTCATTTCTTCCTCAGATCCGCACTGAGCCGCGCCGGCGCCTTGAGTGTTAGCGAGACGCGGTAGCGCTGTTCACCGAGTTCGGGATTCCGGAACACCACATCGTGCGCGCCAATGGGCAGACTGACGTTGCCTAGTGGCGTCTCGCCCGCCCGCTCGCCGTCAATGGTCACCTCCGCCCACGGAATCGCGTTCAACGCAATGGTCCCCTTCGGCGCGTCGATGGTCAGGCCTAAAACCTTGCCAGCCACCACCTGCACGGTCCGCTTGGCGCGGTACCCGAGTTCGTCATTCACGACCTCAAACTCGTGCTTCCCGGCAGCCACCATGATCTTGTCGCTCTCGCTGGTGCCGATCAGCTTGCCCTCCTCGAGCAACTGCACGTCGAACCGGCTCGTGACCGAGACCCAGCCCGCGAGCGGTCCTTCCTGGGGAGCGGGCGTCGGGGGTGCCGCTACCAGGACGACTGGCGCTGGCTCAGGAGGCGGCGCCGGCAGCACCGCCTTTGGCAAATCGAGGTACTGCGCCACCTGAGATCCGGCAGCGATCATCAGCGGGACGATGCGGTCGCCATGCTCGCCGTGAACAGTCAGCGTGTGCGCACCGGCATTCAGCGTCACCGTGATCGGCGTTACCCCTTGCGAGACACCATCGACGCTCGCCGGTGCGCCAGACGGGTCCGTGGTGACGGCCAGGGTGCCGGTGGTAGGTGACGCCGGCTTCCCCGCACTGATGCGAGGCCACGCCACCATCAACACCACGCCCACCGCGGCAACTCCGGCACACGCGGTGGCCGCCATCAGCGAATACGAGCGTCCTCGAGCAGCGAGCACATCAGACGGGACCTCTGTCTCTTCGGGGTCCGCCTGGCCCCTGCCAAACATCGACGAGTTGGGCACGGGCACGAGCTCGGTCTGTTCAGGAACGACCGGAAGGGTGTGTTCGGGAGTGACGGACACGACCGGGACAGACTCTGGCGGGAGGCCGGTTAGGGTCGAAACGGCCACGGGCACTGGGCGCGGCTGCGACGGTACCAGCTTCAGTGGTGCGGGCGCATCGTCAGCGAGCCTCAGGAGGAGCGCCGCCAGCGGCGCGGGCGACGCGTCGTGCCCGCTCTCCTCCACGACGCGCTCGAACGACAGCCGTGCTTCCATGGCAGAGGGAAAGGCCAGGCGCGGATCGAGATGCAACGCACGATGCAGCCACTGCCGGAATAACTCAGGCAGCGGCGCGGCAGAAGCAACCAAGTCGTTCAGCTTCAGTGCGTTGTCGTCGTCTTTCATCCGGCGCCCGAGCACCAGCGAGAGGGCAACGACCCCTATTTGCAGCACGTCGGCCTGGTGGTCGAGTCGAGCCAGGCCTGCGGCCCTCGGCACAGGGATACGGAGTTCCGTCCAATATCGGTCGCGAGAGAACAACAACTGCTCGAGCGCGGAGCCGAGAACGTACTCGGTGACCACGAGACGCCCGGTCGGGGTGACGATGAGCCGATCCGGAGCGATGGCGCCGTGAGCCACGTCACGTGCGGTCTCGTGAAGAATCGACACTGCGGACACGAGCTGACGCAGCAGGCAGAGCGTCACACCCAGGTCGATTAAGACGCCGGACGCTTCCGCGCGTGCAATCAGCTCCGCCAGACGAACGCCGGGCGTGTGGTCAGAGACGACGATGAGCGTGTTGTCGGTGGCTGAACCGCACTCGATGCTGCGGACTCGGGCAAACGCGGGATGCCGGAACTGAACGAGCCTACTCGCCCGCTCACGGAGGGCGAATTCAAAGGAGGGAACGGTGGAGAGTTCCCGGCGCAGCCGGAGGTGGTCGACGCTGCCACTGGCGTCCTCAAGGGTACGTCGCTCACCGAAGCCGTCGTGGAACGCCATCGTTACGGGCTGTGCGCGAAACGTGCCGCCACACGCACCGCCGGTACAACTGCTGACCTGTTTGGGCTTAGATAGATCTCAAGCTTGCATTCTCGGACCCAAACGACAGTCGGGGAATTACCGACGTGGGACCTGAATCCGAAATCTGTAAGCGCGGGAGGCTATTCGGGAGAAATAGACGTGCGGCCGCAGTCTTCGCAGCGCAGATAGATGACCGGGAGAGACTCCGACCGTCCGATCACACGAGCGCTTGGAACACCGCAACGAGGACATACGATCGCGCCGGAAGAAGCTCGCTTAGCCATAAGGGTTGTCTCCTATTTTAGACTGCTTCTAGCGCGTGAGCCCTACGTTTTCTCGTCGGAGCGAGGAAATCAGCTCCCGCATGTCCGTGGGGAGGGGGGCTTCAAACATCAGGGCCTTGCCGCTTATCGGATGCACAAAGCCCAACCTGAACGCGTGTAAGGCCTGTCTCGAGAATGGGATAGAGCGCAGATCCTGGCCGCCGTAGGTGTAGCGCTGCTCACCGACAAGTGTATGGCCACGCAGCCGAGCCTGGAGACGAATCTGGTTCCGGCGCCCGGTGAACAGGCGCACCTCAATAAGCGAGGCACCAGCAAAGCGCTCCAGCGTCCGGTAGTCACTCTCCGCCAACTTGCCTTCCGGATCCCGAGGATGGGTCTGCTTCTGGATCAGGGACTTGTCGTCCCACACCATGTAGTCCTGCCAGGTGCCCTCATCGGGAACCGGGTGCCCGTACACCACGGCCACGTAGACGCGCTCTGGTTCTCGGCGGCGAAACTGGTCTTTCAAGCCGCTCATGGCGTCTGGCCGCAACGCGAACAGCACCAGACCTGACGTATCGCGGTCAATCCGATGGACCACCAGCGGGCGCCGCTTGCCTTTGGACCGCAGGTGCAGCACCAACAGCTCCTCGACCGACGGTGCGTCCTCCTGTCGTTCGAGCCGCACGCTCAGCAGGCCGGCCGGCTTGTTCACCACAATCAGAGCATCGTCTTCGTAGACGATGGGCAGTTCGCCTGGGCGCGCGGCACGCTGGGTACGTTTGGTGGCGCTACCGGGCCGATCGTGCCACACGTGAATGGCATCGCCTTCGGCAAGCGCACGCGACGCGTCCCCAAGCGTCACCTCCGCGTCATTGAGGTAGACCTTGCCGCGCTCGAGGGCCGTGCTGGCCTTCCCCCTCGATCCGAGTCGGTCAGGCGCGGCGAGAAACTTGTCGAGCCGGGTGCCACTCGAGGGGGCGTCCACAGTCCAACGATCACGAGAACTCATTGGCAGCAATCCTAGCCGGGAACCATCGCGGCGGCGCGGATGCCGTACAGCGGGAACGCCGCGATGTGCTCGGTCCAGGCGGCAATCTGCGCATCGTCGGCTTTGAAGTCCGGCGCGACGCGCGTAGCGACCGGGTTCATGAGCAGCCCGTGGCACTGTGACTGCACGCTGATCACACACCGGCGCACTCGCTCGTCGTCGAGCGGCAACGCGAGCATTGTCCCCCCCTGAAAAGAAACGACCGGCCTTGCCTACAGAGGGAGGGACGGAGAACGAGTCAGCGCGTGCCTGTGCCCGCCCGCGGGCCCTTGTTGTCGCGCACCGGCGCGTGGTCGAGGTCGGCGACACGACGGCCAATCGCGTAGATCAGCTGGGCGATGTGCACCATCTTGGGAAACTCGATCTTCGATACCTCGTCGGTGTTGGCGTGGTAGTCCGCGTGCAAGCCGGTCGTGAAAAAGATGATTGGAATGCCCTTCGCCGCATAACTGTAGTGATCGCTGCGGTAGTAAACCTGCTCCAGATCCCCAGGATCGTTCATCTCGTAGTTGAGCGTCATTGGCGTCGACAACGCGGCGTTTGCATCGCGGCTGATCTGGTGCAGGTCGCTGCTGATGCGGTCCGAGCCAACCAAGTAGACCGTGTTCGCCTCGCTGGCCTTATCGTCACGGTTGCGCCCGATCATGTCGATGTTCAACTGCGCGACGACGCGGTCGAGCGGCACCGTTGGATAGTCGGCAAAAAAGCGCGATCCGAGCAGCCCTCGCTCCTCGCCCGCATGCCATACAAATACGAGCGACCGCTTTGGGCGAGGCCCCTCAGCAAATGCTCGCGCCAACGCCATCAGTGTCACCGTGCCAGACCCATCGTCGTCGGCACCATTCCAGACCCGATCTTCTTCCTTGCCCGCGGTCACCCGCCCGGGGGCCGAGGGGCGGCGACCGTCTGCGGACAGCTCCGCATCCGCGTAGCCGACGTGGTCGTAGTGGGCGCCAAAAGCCACGTAGCTGCTCCTGAGCGTGCGGTCCGAGCCTTCCACGAGGCCAACCACGTTCTGCGTCGTCTGGGTGCGCGTCACCTGATAGTCGTTGTCGAGCGTGAACGTGAGCGTGACGTCGTCCAGGTGAAAGAACGGAAGGGGCTCGCCGCCGGTGGCGCGGCGCTTCAACTCGTCGTAATGGACCGGTGCCCGACTGAACAGAAACTCGAAGAGTTCGTCGCTGCCAGTGGGCGCTGGCGAGATCGGAAGATCCAGACGCTGCGAGGTGACAAAGTCTGGGGCGGTCTGGCCGCCAGGCCCTGGGGGGTGGTCGCGGTGCGTACTCGGTGCAGGACCAAGGCTGGCCACCGCGTGCGCGGACTCTACCGCTGAACGCGCACGGCCGCCGAGCAGGCGACGATATCTGCCTGCGTCGATGGCTTTCGGCCCATCGAGACCGAGGAACACGACGGCACTGCCGGACACATTGTGTCCACGAAAGTCCGAGTACTTCGCTCCTGGCGCGTCGAGGCCGTAGCCCGCAAAGTTCACTCGACTAACGGTGACCACGCGCTTGACTCCAACATTCTTGGGAAAAGTGACACCTTCGCCGTCTTTGAACACGCGCATCTCCCGGCCCACCTGCACGGTGAGCGAGGATCGCGATGTCGACTTGACGCTGCGGACCCGCACCGTCTGCAGGTAGGCGCCGTTGTCTCCAGCCGGGGTAACCCGCCAGCTGCGCAAATGGTCCGCAATGTAAGCGGCGGCAAGGCCGAGCCCTTCCGTGTAAACCGCCCGCCCCCCGAGCTCGTCCGAGGCCAGGTACTGCAGCCACTCGCGGAGGTCGGCCGGGTTGATCGAACTGCTCCCGCCAGCCGCCTGGGTACGTATTCCCAGACACAGCATGAGCAGTAGGAGGGCAGCGGCGGCGCGACGCGGCATAGGTGATGACTATCGCCATGATATCCCCGCTTGCCATGCCGGACGACTTCAGGTAAGGTCTTTCGACAGAATTCTTCGCTGCCCACCGTGCCTTCCCGCCTGCCGTTCTTCGCGCGATTTCCACACAACTCAACGTACTGAGGAGAAGTTTGATTGGCTGTCCGTCTGTTCGTCGGGAACTTGTCTTACAGCACGACTGAAGCGGATCTCCGCACCTATTTCGCGACGGTCGCTGCACCGGCGCAAGTCGTACTCCCTGTCGATCGAGAGACCGGACGACCGCGCGGATTCGCCTTCGTCGAGTACATCGATCGTGGCCAGGCGGAAGAGGCCATTGCGCGCTTCAACGGCCAGCCGCTCAACGGCCGGCCGCTCGCCGTCAGCGAGGCACGGGCTCGTGACGATCGCGGTCCCAGCGGACCGCCCCGTCCTCTCAGCGGAGGCGGCGGATTTGGCGCTCCTCGTCCCTTTCCACCACGGCCTGGTGGCGGCTTTGGCGGCCCGCCGCGGCCGTTCGATCCAAACGCACCACAACCCTCGCGCAGCCGGAACTTTGGCCCGGACGCCAAGCCACAACGCGGCCCGAACGCCAAGGCCAAGAAGAAGGAAAACGAACGCCCGCGGGGTCCAATTCCGACCAAGTTCACAGGACGCTCTTTTTCGCTCGACGACGACAGCCCGGAAGAAGTACTGCCTGACCTCGACGACTTCGCGACCAGCCAGCCGGCTGAGGACAGCGACAAAGACGAGGAATGAGGCTGTCCCGCGTCCGTCATGACTGACGGCAACGTCTGGATCCAGATACTCGACATCCTGCGGGCGGAACTCGATCCGGAAGAGTTCCGCCGCTGGTTCCTCTCCTCGTCGTACGCCTCTGATTCTGGCGATCAGATCACGGTCTGGATTTCCGCCGCGGCCGACGGCCGCCACGTGCAGCAGAACTACACCGATCGCATCCAACGCGCACTGCTCTCGCTCGGCCGCACCGACACTGCCGTACGCTTCATCGCCACCGGTTATGCCGACGATGAGGACGACGACGGCGACGAGTGAACGGCGCGTGAAAAAACGGTGAACCGAGGCGTGCGGTGTTGGCCCGCGCTACAGTGGCCTCATACCCACGTCCTCGATCATGAAGTGGCATCACAGTCTCTACTGGAGAATCGCGATCGGCTTTGTCGGGTGCCTGGCGCTGCTGCTCGGCGTCCAGGCGATGTTGTTTGTCTGGGTGATCGCGCGCTCTGGCCGTACGGTTCCCAATCAGCCACCTGATCTTCTGGCCCAGACGATTGCCCTCGACGCCTCCCGTGCTCTCGATCGGAATCCAGCGCTCGACCTTGGCGCCTATCTCCGCCAGGAATACAGTCGCGATGTGCAACCGTTCTTCGTGCTGCTGACCAGCGGCGACCCTATCGAAATCGGCGGCCCTTTCCCAACGCGAATCGTCAATGAATCCCGATCCAGATTCTCGGCGATGCAGCGCGCGCCGGCCAACCGCGGAATGCGCGGGCGAGAATTCGGCGGCCGCCGACCGTTTGACGAGCCGCCACCCAGCCGGCCGGGGCCGCTTCGGCGAGAAGGCCCCGGAGTCGAACAGGAGAGCCGCCAGGGAGGCGAACGCGGGTTCGGACCGATGCGCCCCAGGCCGATCTTCGCCTCGGGAGAGCTGGTCGGCGCGGTCGTCGTTCCCCCGCAGCCGCCGTTCACGTTTCTTTTGGCACGTTACGGCCCCGTCCTCGGGCTGGTGGCGCTGGCCACGCTGATCGTCGGCGCCCTCATCGCAACAGTGGTGATCTTCGGCCCCGCGCGAGCCAGACTGCGCGATGTCGAGAGTGCGGCGCGCAAGCTCGGCGCGGGCGATCTCTCGGCACGCGCGCCCGATCAAGGCAACGACGAAGTGGCAGCGGTCGCAAGGGCCTTCAATGCCATGGCCGTTGACCTCTCCGCGCGGGCAGCGGCACTACAGTCTGCGGACCGCGCACGCCGTCAGCTGCTGGCTGACGTCTCGCACGAGCTGAACACGCCGATGACAGCGATTCGCGGCTACCTCGAGACACTGTCGATGCCGGACATGCCCTTGTCCGCCGACACTCGGCAGCGCTACCTGGGCATCGTGTCGGATGAAACCACGCGCCTCGAGCGCATCGTCAGGGACCTGCTCGACTTGGCGCGGCTCGAAGACGGTGGCGGCTCCCTGCACATCGAGAGTGTGCCTGTGGCGGATCTGTTTGCGCGCGTCGTCGCTCGCCACGAAATTCCTGCGCGCGAGGCCTCAGTACGGGTCGACGTCCAGATCGAATCCGGCGTCACGCGGGTGCGAGGCGATCGGGATCGACTGGAGCAAGCGCTGCAGAATCTCACGGCCAACGCCCTCCGCTACGCGCCACAAGGGTCGGCCATCGAGCTCCGGGCGCGGATCACCTCCGCCGGTGTCACGCTCAGCGTGACCAACGCCGGGCCGGGCATTGCTGCCGAGCACATCCCCCATCTCTTCGACCGCTTCTACCGCGCTGACTCATCACGTGCGCGTGCCGGCGATGCGGCGCCGTCTGGCAGTGGCCTGGGTCTCTCGATCGTCAAGGCTATTGTCGAGCGCCATGGCAGCGCAATCGCCGTCGAGAGCGGGCCTGGCCGCACGGTCTTCCAGTTCACGATCCCCGATGAGCTCAACGGGGCGACAACTGCAGCTTCCCCTTGATGTCGTCGTAGGCCGTCAGCAACTCGCTGATCATCCTCGGCACGCGATTCGATCGCGCGTACACCCACCCTGTTTCTCGCACCAGTTCGTGTCCTTCGATCCGCGCGCAAAAGAACTGCTTCAGGCGAACCTCCCGGTCGATCGCCTGGTAAGGAACGATGCCGATGCCCAGCCCTGTCTTGACCATCGCCTTGATGATCTCGACGTTCTCGGTGTCCATGACCACGGTCGGCTCGATCTTTTCGTTGAAGAAGAACGTGTCGATCACCTTGCGCGTGGCGGATCCGTTCTCAAAGAGCACGAACGGCTCGTTGGCAATGTCCTGCGCGTAAATCTTCTTCCGCTTGGCGAGCGGATGCGTCGGCATCGTAATGAGCAGCAGTTCTTCGCGCAGCACCGGGACGGTCACCAGGTCGGACTCGTCCACGGGCAGTGTCAGAAGACCCGCATCCACGCGTCCCGCCCGAATCTCTTCGATCGACTTCCCCGCCGTCGTCGTCGTCAGCCGAATATCGAGCTTCGGGTGCGCACGCTTCATGTGCTTTAGGAGCGGGGGAAATACGTAAAGGCAGACGGTCATGCCACCGGCCAGGCGGAGCGTACCGCGCAGCGCGTGCGTGCGATCGGTGATCGCGCCGACCGTGTCCCTCACATCCTGAAAGACGCGCTGCCCGAGCTGCACCAGCGTTTCGGCGGCGTGAGTCATACGCACGTGGCGACCGATGCGCAGGAAGAGTGGCTCGCCAAGTTCGTCCTCGAGGAGCGCGATCTGGCGGCTGATTGCCGATTGCGAGACGTGCAGCTTGCGGCCGCAGGCCGTGAACGACCCGGTCTCGGCGATCGCCTGGAGGATTTCGAGCTGGCGGAGGTCCATGGCTTATTGTGTCGCGTCGGGGGCCCGAACGCTGAGTTCCGCAATCCACCACGGAATACCAGCCGCCGATCCGAGTTGCCGCAGACGCAGCCGCCTGGTCGTCACACGGCCGAGTGGAATCGATATCGGCACTCGTTGGCTGTCTTCGAGGGCGGCGCGGAGTGCAAACGCGGCCGTCGGGCCACGGAACGCCTCGACAAATTCGCCGCGTGGATTCTCGACATCAATCGCAAGTTCCCTCGGATGACCGAAGGCCAGTGGCCCCATCTCCATGACGAGGGCGCCAACCTCCCTGGCCACGCCAAGATCGACCGTCACCTCCTCGTGGCCAATCTGATCGCGGCCCCCATGCCATGCGGTCTCGATGTCGCCGTCGAGCATGCGTGGCGCGTCCTGATTGCCAACGTTCGCCGAAAGAAGGGCCACCTGGAGGATCGCGCCCGAGGGCGGTAGGGTGCGGCGTGTCTGTGGGACGAGAAACCTGACCCAACGCTGCTCGGTCGGCAGCGCGCGCGCACCGGCCACCGCAGAAACCAGCGCAGTCAGCGCCGGCGAGTCGGCGCGCCCGCGATCAATTGCCACCTCGATGCTGCCTGTTTGAGCGATCTCGGCAAGTACCTCGACCTGCCCTGCCCGTACCGCATCTGCCAACGGCAAGTAGTGCGGTGGGTTGTAGCCGCTGTAGCCGTTCATCAGTGGGCGGCGATGCATCATCTGGTGATAGAGGGCGACGAAATCGACCGCCAAATCGCCCACGGGTAACTCGACAACCGCCGACGCGGCAGCATCCACCGTGGGCCCGGGTGGCGGAACGGGCACGACCGGAAGGCGCACCCATCCGTCCGCAAGAATGCCAAGCGCAAGCGCCGCCGGCAACACGCGTTGCCAGCGTCCGGTCGCGAATCTCGCCACCGCCATCGAGAGGAGCATGGATTGGCACAGCACGGCCAGCATCGCAAAGCGTCCAGGTACGCGAAGCGACGCGAAGCCAGGCAGGCGCATCAACCAGGCGTACGGAGGTTCGTACAACAACGGCCGGCCGAGGAGGCGTGGCTCGGGCCCCAGCGCGAGTCCGTACATGGCGATCACCGCGACGAAGTAGAACATGACAACGGAACGCGCCTGCCAGCCATCGCGCATCGATCGGCCGCGGACCCAGGCAAGCAGCCGCGCATACACAGCGATAGAAAATGGCTTGTGAAAGTCTGAGACGCTCAGTGGCCCCAGACGCCAGGGGCCAATCGTCAAGGCGCTGACGGCAATGACCCCAGCAGCCATGGACACATACAGCAGCACGCGCTCCTCGATCGCCGGTCCAGTGCGCTCGTCATGACGAGCCGCCCTCCAGTCGACCCACATCCAAACAGCGAAGATCGCGCAAACCGTGGCGCCTGGGAAAACGGTCGTCTCCGGCCGACCCATCCACATCCGCTCTCCCCACAGCACCAGCTCCGACGGGACGCGGAAGAAGTCCGCCAGGTCGACACTGAAGCGCCTGATCTCGTTGATATCGCGCGTCAGATGCCAGCGATCGTGGACCTGTTGATACTTGAGCAGCAGCGGCGCCACCGGCACGATCGCCAGCGCCCAGGTTACGGCGATCTCGATGAGCGCGCGTCTCGTCCTCACAAACCAAACGATCCACAGGCCGACAAGCACCGACAGGTGAAAGAGTGCATACCCGTTGGTCAGCGCCTGCATGAGCCAGGCGCCGCCAAACAGCGCGAGCCACCTTCGGCGATGGGTACGATCGTAGACCTGCAGACCCGCCAGCGCGAGTGGCGCGCCGTAGTAAGCGAGCATCTGCAGGTGCGCGAGCTGCCCCATCCGATAGGGTGCAAACGCGAAGGCCAATCCAGCCACAGCCGCCGCGTCTCTGCGCCCCGTGAGCACATGCGCGAGCAGCGCCGCAGCCATGCCGCAGAGCGGAAATGTCAGGAGAAAGGCGACGTTGTAGGCGACCAGCGGGCTGCCGGTCAGCCACTGCACCGGTGCGGTGATCGGCATGAGGCCGAGCAGCACTTCTGACAGTGCCATGACGTCCGGTGCTGGATAGAACATCGGCGCATTCCACCACGCGGCCGTCAGCGGCAGGTGCTGCGTATTCCACCACAGCAGCCAGGTATTGAGGAGCGGATCGCCGCTGTCGTGCGGAAAGGCTGACGCAAGATGCGGCAGGAGCGGGACCGCCATGCCGAGCGCGACCGCCAGATAGGCGGCGCCAAGAACGAGCGCAGGCTTCAGGGATGCCTCTGTTGCCATCGGTGCCTGGGTGCGGTCCGTGTCTCTGGCCAGGTCAGCGGCCCGGCAGCAGAATCGGCTTGGCTTCGGTCGCCCATCCCTCATCCCACGTCATTCGCGTCGTCTTGCGGGTCCCGCGCCGCAGGCGTTCAAGAAGCGCCCGGTCCGATGGGAACGTTTCGAAGAGATCGAAGATGACGTCGGCCAGCTGCGGGGCGCTCGAGAACAGCAGGCCGTTCTCACCATGGCGGACGCGCTCGGCAAGGCTGGCGCCGTAGTCGAGCGCACAGACCGGTACGCCAGCACCAAAGAGGTCGGCAATCTTCATTGGTATGTCGAGGCCAGACGACGAGCGATGGAGGCACAGTCCAATGTCTGCACTGCCGACCACCAGCGGATATTCTTCCGGGTCGAGCCAGCGCGTGCGGAGTTGGACTCGGCGTAGCGGCAGCCCTGCGAAGCGGCGCTCGAACGTCCGACGCCGGGCGCCGTCACCAGTCACCAGAATCACGAGGTCGGTGAACCGTCGGCCTGGCGCAGAGGCTTCCCATCCACGGATACGCTCCTCCAGGCGCACGACCGCGTCGATGACGACGTCAAAGTCTTCATCTTCCGTCCAGCTCGTCGGGCATACCAGGAGACCGTTCACGCCGAGGCGTACGCCAAGCCGACCGAAGAGCACCTGCCGAAAGCGCTCGCGCTCCGTACGTTCGAACGGCGTAAATACAGCGGCCGGGCGGTCGTACAGCACGAATGCTTCCTTCACACCGAACCTCGTCTCGAGAAACCGCGCCAGGCCTCGCGACACACAGAGGTTCGCATCCACCCTCCGGGCGTCGCGGCGCTCGTACCATCGTGCGAGACGCACCGCTGGATGCCAGCCTCCCAGACGAAGACGAAGCACCGTGTAACCAAGATTGTGCCAGTCCGTCACAAACCGAACACCACGGCGCTTCAGCGCCCACCACGACACCATGAGCGTCGGGAACGCCGGAGGGTTCTGTGCGATGACCAGGCCGGGCCTGGGCAACGCGCGCAACTGACGCCACAAGCGGAACGCCACGCGAAGCGTATCGACCACGGCCACGATCGCATAACCGACGCCCATCGTCTGCCGCAATCGCATCGACGAGGGCTCGAAGCGGTGCACCGTGATGCGCGGGTCCTCATTGATGACGCGCGGCAGCGGCGTCCCCGTAAAGCCGACCAGGTCGACATCGACCCCGCACGCGGCCAAGGCGCGAGCGTGATACTGCATACGAGCGCTTCGGCCGAGGTCGGCCAGCGCCAAGACGACGGCACGCATCGGAGAATCGTACCCTACCCGGCCTTTGGCCAGATCCGTCCTCCCGTGATCAGCCGAACGCGGCGCTACTCGTGTGAAAAGACGCCCACCGCCCACTCACTCATGACCGCACGTCGGTTCCGGAATCCGATCAGCCAAAGACATGGAGGGAGGATGGGGCCCCCGAGAGACTGCGCCCCACCCTACGCGGGCGACTCGGAAGACGTTGCGGGGGGGGGGCTGGTCACACGAGTCTTTTCGTGAAGAGCACGTTGAACCGCGACGGACACCGCACGAGGTCGTCAGCGTCGCCAACCGGCCGCAGTTCGCCATTCTGGCAAGTCTGGTGCATCGCATTACGCCTTGGTAGCCGTTCAGAAACTGCGCGTCACCCGCATTGACAGCGTTCGCGGTTGCACCAGCCGCGTGCCGACGAACACCGACTGGAAGTTGTAGAGCGCGGTCGTGTTCGTCAGGTTCGTCACCTGAATCTGCCCGCTCCACGTCCGACGGCCGTGTGGGCCGGACGCGTCGAATCCGGCGGCGAGGTCGACGACAGTACGCGGTCGCACGCGCGGTGGCGTGGCGGCCAGGTTCACGTAGGGGAGCAGGTCGCGGAAGTCCGGGTCGGCGGCAACCTCCGCGGCATCCGATGGGTTCGCCACCAGGCCGCTGTCGTAGCGCACCGAGCCACTCGTCCACCAAGGGCCTTCCGGATGGAACGAAAGCAGGCCGTGGATGCCGAGCCGCTGGTCGTGGTCGATCGCGAATGGCCCGGCCGACAGCAGATCGACGGCATCCTGGCCGAGGAAGAGCCCGCCCGTGAAAGGCGGCGATGAGATGGCCCGACCCGTCGTCGCGCTGATCGACCCCGACAGGCCACGGCGGGACAGTAGACTCAGCCGCCCCTCGGCCCCGGTGACACGGATTGCGCGCAGCGTCGTCGGGAAGATGATCCCCGTGTCGAAGAAGTTGTTGTTGTCCTGCTGGTCGCGTGACAGCTTGCGATACCACGAGCCGTCGACGGTCAGCCATCCCCAGGCGGACAGCTGCACGCCGCCTTCGTACACGTCCTGGCGCTCTGGACGGATCGGTTGGTACGAGCCGCCGAGCGCGTCTCGCACGCTCGCAGGCGCGAGTCGGCTGGCCGCTTCGGAGCTCGACAGGAGCAGGTTCTCATTCGGCGGCGTCTGGTAGTTGCGGTTGTAGGACGCGCGGAGCACGAGCGGTCGGCCGGGTACACGATAGGCGACGCCGATCCGTGGCTGCAGTTGTCGGCCGACGACCAGGAATCGGTACTCGTCGTAGCGCAGCCCGAGGTTGAACGTCGTTCGGGAGACCTGCAGCGTGGACTGCACGAAGGCGCTCGCCTGGTGCCCTGTCCGGGCTTCATCGAAGACGAATGGTGTTCCGCCGCGCGTGAGGTCGTACGGCCGCAGTGCGTCGTTGTAGCCCTCTGAACCCGGCTGCATTGAATGCAGCCGACGTCAGGCCCATTGAAAATCGCTCTGCAACCGGGAAACGCTGCAGGTCCGCACCGGCGCGCAGGAGCTGCAGGCCGAGGCTGCGTGTGAAGCGGGCGTTCGCGGTGGCGGTGGACAGCCGACGGTCTTGCGCGGCCGTCACCGGAGTGTCGCCCGCGCTCGGCAGGAGCGTCGCGCCGGTGGTGCGGAGGCCAGCGGTGGCCTCGAAGGTCGAAGCGGGGTCGAGCATGCGGAGGAACGAACTCCAGACCGACAGGTCGCTGAGCTCCT
>JBEBGG010000139.1:0-9061 GCA_040081555.1 Vicinamibacterales bacterium | reverse complement strand
CCATGGCACAGTTCCTGCGGACGCGGCACTCGTCAGCCTCATGAGGAGAAACCTGTGACCCGCATACGAATCGCCCTGTTGCTCCTGCCCCTCACTGCGATGCTCACGCCTGCCCGCGCAGATGCCCAATGGCGCGGGCCTTTCTACCCTGGCTACCCCTCGTACCGGTGGGTCCTGCCCGAAGCCGATGTCAGACTCAAGGTCAGACCGAGAGAGGCCGCGGTCTACGTCGACGGCTTCTTCGCCGGACTGGTCGATGACTTTGACGGGGCCTTCGGGCGGCTGCACGTCACCCCGGGCCAGCACGAGATCGTGGTCTACCTCGAAGGCCACCACAGCCTGCGCCGCCAGTTGTACCTGAGTGTGAATCGGACCAGCACCATCGAGGGTGCGCTCGAACCACTCGCCGCGGGGGCTCCAAACGAACCGCTGCCGATACCTTCCGAGTCAGCCCTCGCGGACCCGTTTGGTCGAGACCGCGATCCGCGCGACCGCGATCCGCGCGACCGCGACCCACGCGATCGCGATCCCTGGGACCGAGTTCCGCGCGATCCACGCGACCGTGACCCACGGGATGCCCCCCGCTCGGCACGTCCACTGCCTCCTACCGCCTCTACCAGTGTCTCGCTCTCCATCCGCGTTCAGCCTGGCGGCGCGTCGGTACTGATCGATGGCCAGCGCTGGCAGTGCCCCGCCGACCCAGACGAGCGACTGATCGTGCAGGTCGACGCCGGGCACCACACCATCGAGGTGCAGCGCGACGGCTACGAGCGCTTCGTCTCGGAGCTCGACGCCCAGGCCGGGCAAACGGTCCCCCTCAACATCTCCCTGCGCCGAGAGCGCTAGTCCGCAAAGCGCCAACGCCCTCTATAATCGCGGCCATGAAGGTCCTTCGTTCTTTCCTGGCCGCGACGCTTTCCACTGCCCTTCTCGCGACCAGTGCCACGGCGCAAGCGCCTCAGCAGGCGGCCGCGCCACGGCCCACGCTTCAACAAGCCATTCCCCTCGATGCGAGTGTCCGTACCGGGACGCTCAGCAACGGACTCCGCTACTACGTTCGCCACAACGCCCGGCCCGAGAACCGGATCTCGCTCCGCCTGGCCGTGAAGGCGGGCTCGCTCTTCGAGGCCGACGACCAGCTGGGCCTCGCGCACCTCATCGAGCACATGGCGTTCAACGGCAGCGAGCACTTCAAGCCTGGCGCACTCGTCTCCTACTTCGAATCAACCGGCGCGCGGCTCGGACCGCACGTCAACGCCTATACGAGCTTCGACGAGACGGTCTACATGCTGGACCTGCCAACAGATTCCAAGGACATCGTGTCCAAGGGCCTGCTCGCCATGGCCGACTTTGCCGGCGGACTCTCACTGGCCGACACCGAGATCAACAAGGAGCGCGGCGTGGTGGTCGAAGAGTGGCGCGGGCGGCTCGGTGCCAGCTCACGCATCCGCGATCAACAGATTCCGGTGCTGTTCTACAAGTCGCGTTACGCTGACCGATTGCCCATTGGCAAGCCGGAGGTCCTGCTCAACGCTCCCACGCAACGTCTTCGCGATTTCTACAACACCTGGTATCGCCCCGAGCGCATGGCCCTCATCGCGGTCGGTGACGTCAGCGCCGAGGATCTCGAGGCCGGCATTCGCGACGCCTTCGCGTCCATCAAGAATCGGGCGCCCGAAGTCCAGCCGCCAGACTCGATCGTCCCCCTGCCCACCGAGTCGCAGATCAACATCACTACCGACACCGAAGTGACCTCCACCAGCGTGCAACTGCTGCGCAAGCGCGCGAGCGAAGGCAACGGCTCGGTGGGAGACTACCGCCGCAGCCTCGTCCAGAACCTGTTCTCGCGGATGTTGAACGACCGTTTCGATGAACTCGCGCGCAAGCCGGATGCGAAGTTCCTCTCTGCCGGCGGCGGGCGTGACGGCGCTACAGACCGAGGCACGCCGCGTCAGCCAGTTCGGCTTCACGGCGTCTGAACTCGATCGCGCCAAACGCTCGATGATGGCCTTCTACGAGCGCGCGCACAACGAGCGCGACAAGAGCGAAAGCAGCTCCTTCGCGCAGGAATATCTCAGCCACTTCCTCAGCGGCGAACCTAGTCCTGGCATCGCCTACGAGTACCGGCTCGTGCAACAGTTACTTCCGGACATCACCGTCGCTGATGTCTCGACCATGGCGAAGGACCGCTTGTCTGGCGAAGGCCTGGTGATCCTCGCCGTGACACCCAAAAAGGACGGCATCCGTGTGCCCGAGGGTGCCGACCTGCGCGCCGCCTTCGAAGAAGGCGAGCGCACGGTCGTGACACCGTGGAACGATGCGACCGTCACGCGCGCGCTCGTCGAGCGCATGCCCACTCCAGGCACGGTCGTCAGTCGCCGCGAGATCGCGGACATCGGCGTGACCGTCGTGACGTTCTCCAACGGCGTCGAGGCCTGGCTCAAACCAACGGACTTCAAGAACGACCAGATCATCTACTCGATGTACGCCAAGGGCGGCGGCTCGGTGGCGTCCGACGCGGACTACCTGCAGGCGCGCTTCGCCACGCAGTATGTCGAACTCTCTGGACTCGGTGGCCTCAGCGCGGTGGAGCTGGACAAAAAGCTCGCCGGAACGCTCGCCTCCTCCTCCACCTACATCGCGGGTTCCACGCACGGAATCAACGGGTCGGCCTCGCCAGGGGATCTCGAAACCGCGCTGCAGCTCACCTATCTTGGCTTCACGGCACCGGGCGACAGTCCAGCCTCGCTGCTGCTCATGAAGCGACAGCTCGAAGTGGCCATCGCCAACCGTGACCGGAGTCCGGGTCAGGTGTTTGGGCAGAAAGTTGCCGAGATCAACACGTCGAATCACTTCACGTCGAAGCCGCTGACCCCTGCAGACATCGCGGCACTCGATCGCGCCAAGATGCTGTCGTTCTACCGCGAGCGCTTTGCCAACGCGGCAGACTTCACCATGTTCATGGCCGGCGCGTTCAAGGTCGACGCGGTGCTGCCGCTGCTCGGGCAGTACATCGGCAGCCTGCCGTCACTCGGCCGCCCGACCTCGAACTTCAAGGATCAAGGGGTCCACTTCCCGACCGGCGTGCAACGTGTCAACGTCCAGAAGGGACGCGAGCCGCGCAGCCAGACGCTCATCAGCTTCTTCGCCGACCCCCCGTTTGACTCCCTGGAACAGGAGAAGATCATCGCGACCACGGCCGTGCTCAACACGGTGCTGCGCGATTCATTGCGCGAGGCCCTCGGCCAGACCTACACCGTGCAGGTGGGCTTCAGCCAGGCGGTGCCCCTGCGTGGCAACGGGTCAGTTGGCATCTCATTCAACGCCGCCCCAGGGAACATTGCCTCGATGACCGAGCGTGTGCTGGACGAAGTGAAGAAGCTGCAAGCCGACGGGCCCTCGGCCGACCTGGTTGAGAAGGCGAAGGAGGGCGCGAGGCGCGACTACGAAACCGCGCTCAAGCAGAACAGCTACTGGCTGGGTCGCCTGCATCGTCTGCATCTCGTTGGCGGCAACGCGAGCGAGATCATCACGCGCAACGGCCGCATCGACAGCCTCACGCCGGCCGTCATTCAGGACACCTTCAAGAAGTACTTTCCGATGGACCGCATGACCGTCATCACGCTGATTCCTGAATAGGGCTCCAGGGCGTCGGGCTCATACGCGAATCAGCGTGGCATCAGCCGGCAGGCCAGTCGCCCTGCTGATCGCCGTTGCATAGAGCGCCACCTGGCGACGATATCGCTCGATCCCGTCCTGCGAGATCTCGCGGTCCGTCTTGAAGTCGATCACGACCCATCGCCCGCCATCCTCGAACGCCAAGTCGACGACACCCTCAATCAACGTGCCCTCCGGCGCCAGCACGGTGACCGGACACTCGCGCCGGGCGCGACCACCGGCATCGGCCACCGCGGCGCGCCTCATCAGGTCGTGGGCAAGCACGCGGACCACCGCCTCGGCCGCGGCGTCACGCTCGGCCTCCGGCGCCCCAAGAATTCGCGCCTGCACCTCCGAGGCGTCCGCGCACGTGTCCCGGTGAGCGCCAAGCGGTGTTGTGGCAAGCACCGCATGGACGAGTTCACCGAATCGTGCCCCGCCGGGCCGAGCCGTGCCCCGCAGATCTAGCACGGACACCGGCGGCTCCTCTGCCGTCGCGCGCGGCACCGACAACGGCACATCGTCAAAGAGCCCACCTTGTCGAGGCGCTGAGGCTGCCGAGAACAGCTCGGTCCCTGCTGTGGCGACAAGATCGGAGCCTGGGTCTGCCGCCCACTCGGTAGCCGTGCGCACCGCTACCGATGGCACGGCACTGGTCGCAATCGCCTCCGCCTTCCTCGCCTGCCAGCGCTGAAACTCGCGCACGCCATCCTCGACCACCGCCGGCGAAACATCCTTCGAGATCAGCGACTCCCGTCGAATACCAAAAGAGGCTTCCTTCCCCAAACCCAACGCGTGCGGATCCCACCACACCACCGAGTAGGCCTCGGTGCCACTGCCACAGGCGTGAACACCAGGCTGCACGGTCTCGTTGGTGTACGGGCCATCATCTGGCCGCCGGAGCACCGAATCCTTCTTGAACACCGGGTGATACGGCGCCATCGTCGGGCTCCGCCTTGTGTCCCTGGGTGGATACACCGCCGCATTCATCGGACTCACCCAGCCACCCTCGAACTCGCCGTCGCCCACCACCGGCAGCACCAGCAGGTCGCGGGCGCGCGTCGCCGCCACGTAGGTAATGCGCACGCCCTCAGCCTCGTCGCGCGCGACCTCGAGCGCCTCATTCGCCGCCAATTCCACAGGCGTCCAGCCCGCGAGTCTGAGATAGCACGCGTTCTTCTGCTTGTCGATCAAGCGATCGGCCCGCTCATTGCGCAGCTTGGCAGTCATGTCCGCAAGGATGACCACAGGGAATTCGAGCCCCTTCGCCTTGTGCGCCGTCATTATTCGGACGCCGTCGCTTCCCTCTTCGAGAATCGGCGCCTCTGCCGCCTGGCCCCGCTCCGCCTGATCGCGCAACTCATTCACGAAGCCTCGAAACGACATGCCGCCGTTCATCTCGTACTGCCGGGCGAGTTCAGCCACGTGCAGCACGTTGGCAAGCACCTGTTCACCAGCCGGACGGAGTACGAACCCGACATGCGCCCGGGTCTCGGTGAGCAACTCCGCCAGCGTGTCAGCCACCGGCCGATGGTTTCGACGCAGATGCAGACGCTTCAGCAGCCGCAGGGCCTCGGTGATCGGCCGAAGCTCAGGCTCCGAATTCTCGAGGATCCGGAACGGATGAAACACCTTCTGCCGGTGCCGATAGTCGAGCAGCGTCTCATCGTCGACGGCAAAGAGGGCCCCACGCAGGGTGGCAAACACCGACAGTTCATCGTCTGGCCACTCGATCGCCGCCAATGCCGCCCGAACCGTCTCCACTTCCTCTCGGCCATGAAACGACTTGCCACCGACCAGCAGATGCGGGACGCCGCGCGCCTCGAGTGCCTCGACATATGCGCGCGTCACGTCTTCGTCGTAGTGCGTGAACCGTCGAAACAGAATGCAGATGTGGCGCGCCTGTACGGCCACCTCCATCGGCAATTCGTCGCGCAGCGTCTTCTCGGTGATGGTCCAGCCGCTTTCGTTCAGCAGCCAGTCCACATACGCGCCCACGGCATCTGGCAGGGACTTGTCGATCGCGTAACCTGCCACATAGCGCTTTCCGTACGGCTCAGGCACCGGTAACGCAACCACCGAGGGTTGGTTCGGCGCGTCGGTCCGATGCGGCGTGAGCGACACATAGTCCGCCTGCAGCGTCTGCCGGTCGCCCGACATCACCGGCGCAAAGGCGGCGTTGACCACACGTTGAATCGCCGGCGTTGACCTGAAGCTCGTACGCAGAAACGCGCGCTTGGCGCCGCGGGCCACGAGCAACTCGCAGACTTCACGGTAGGTTTCGACATCCGCTCGGCGGAACCGGTAGATCGCCTGCTTCGGGTCGCCGACGATGAAGAGCTTGCCGGGGCAGGGGCACACGTTGCGCCAACTGGCTTCCCCGGGGTCGTCCGCCGAGAGCAGGAGCAGAATCTCGGCCTGCAACGGGTCCGTATCCTGGAATTCGTCCACGAAGAGGCAGGCACATCTCTGCTGGAACGCCTGTCTGACCTGCGGATGCCGCACCAGCAGGTCGCGCGCCCGCAGCAACAGGTCGACGAAATCCAGTGCGCCCGCGCGCTGCTTCAGGCGCTCATAGGCGTCCACGACGCCCCGCAGTTCGCGGTGCAGTAGCACCGCCAGATCGGCATCGGCCTCGAAACGGAAGCGATCGAGGCTGTTCAGGAGGGCGTTCAGCCCGACCCAGACATCATCACGCGTGACACCCTTGCCGTAGACACGATCGCGGCCCTTGCGCGCTCGCTTGAGGTCGCGGTTCTGCGCGAGATCAATCAGGCGCGCCTCCCAGCCGTCCGGATCGCTACCAGACGAGCGCTGTACGTTGGCGATGTCACGGCTCAACTCACGCACGGGCACGGTGTCGACAAAGAGCGGGTCCCGCGTGGAGGTGGGCGATGCCGTCAGCGCAGCAAGCCCATGCAGTTGCTCGATCACCTCGGCCAGCGAGCCATCACGGTCGAATGGATCTCGGCGCCACTCCCCAGTGAAGTCGCGCCATTCGGCCAGCTCGCGCGCCGCCCCGCGAATGCGGTCCACCGGCCCGTCAGCGGGGTCCCGGCCGTCCTTCGACCACACGCTGCGCCGCAGTGCGCGGCGCAGGCCCTCGGGGGGCGCATCCAGTTGCCCGTGCAACCAGAAGTGAAACGCCTCATCGAAGATCCGGTTCGCCCTCGGCTCATTGAGCACCTCGAACACCGGGTCGATGCGGGCCTCAACCGGGCGCTCGCGAAGCAGGTCGGCGCAGAACCCGTGAATCGTGCTGACGTGCGCTTCCTCGAGACGCTGGATCGCATCCGTCAGCCGCTCAGCGATCGCCGCATCGACCGAACGCTGCCGAAGGTTTTCGAGCTCCTTGCGGATCCGAAGCTTGAGCTCCCCGGCAGCCTTCTCCGTAAAGGTGACTGCCACAATCTGCTCGATGCGCGCCCGGCCGGTCGCCAGCACACCCAGGATCCGTTGGACCAGCTCGGTCGTCTTCCCGGTGCCGGCCGCCGCTTCCACAACCACCGTCTCGTCGAGCGCGTGACGAATCAGATCGCGGTCCACCTGGTCCTGAAGTACGAGCGGCGCGCTCATGGCTTCCTCCGTAGCGCGACGAGGTCGGCCATCGCCTCTGGCGCCTTGCGGCGTCGCTCGGCGTTGGGTCCGCACACCGGACGGAAATCGCACCAGTGGCATGCGCCTTCATCCGGCGCAGGCGGGAGGAACCCGGTTTCGACGGCGCGGTCGATGATCTCGAGCGCCTCAACGCCGGCCCGCCTGCTGAGGTCGACGATCGGAATCGTCACGTCGCGAAAGCCGCCATCGGTTGTGGCGTAGTAGAGGCGTCCCTGCGTCACGCGCCGCTCGAGTGCGGTCTCGAGCGCCATGGAGTAGAGCACCGGCTGCAGCGTCCGGCCGCCGCCAATGATCATCTGGTCCTTGCCGCGGTAGCGGCCGGTCTTGTGATCCGTCACACGCAGCATCTTGGTCGTCGCGTGCTCCTCGACCAGGTCGATCGAACCGTGCAGCTGGAACCGACCATCGATTGCGATAGGCTCCGGACGACTGTCCGGATCGCGCCCTTCGGCCAACGGGCCGCCACTCTTCAGACCGAATGCCCACTCGAACTTGATCGGCACCCAGCCATCGTCGGCATGTGCAATCTGATCGACCCACAGCCGCAAGTCACGACGAAGCGCGCTGATTTCGTCCGCCCAGACGCGCTCGATGGCCGGCGCCAATTTGTCGTGCTCCTGGCGCGCGATTGTCTCGATGCACTCGTCAAGCACCTGAAGCGCCTGCGTCAGGCGGCCCGGCACGACCGGTAGGTGCTGTGCGGCCTGGAGTCGACGGTAGAACTCCGTCTGGATGGAGTGAAACAAGCTGCCCTTGGTCAGCGGGTCCATGCGCTGCAGCGGCTCGAGATCGTCTGCCGGACGAAGCCGGTAGATCGCGCCGAGCAGGAACTGATAGGGACACACCGCATACCGCTGAAGCGCCGACAGCGAGTAGACGCGCGCAGAGAGCCGCTGCGCGGCAAGAATCGGGCGCGTCCGGTCGGTGGTCTGCACGATGCCGTCCCACTTACCCCAGGCGCGTTTGTCGCGCATGTAGCGCTCGCGGACGGAGCGTTGGAGCGATTCGTTCATCTGCAGCATGTAGTGCGCACGGCCCCTCGCACGGCCCTCTGGTTCCTCCGCCAGCGATCGGAGCGTGGAGAGGTCGTGTTCGAGCACATCGATCGCATCGTCTCTGTCGGCAGGCGCAGGCCAGGCCAGTGTCGCCTGCGAGGCATGTGCCGCGGCTTGTTGCAGTTCTTCCGCGCTCGGAACGCGGCCAGTCATCGCGCGCCAGACCTCGAGGGCGTACAGCGACGGCACGCGCGGACGGCCCTCGCCCACCTCCACCGTCGGAAACGAGACGTACAGCTTGCGCTCAACCGCGCCAACGGCCAGGCGCAACTGCTGTCGCTCCAGCTCCGACCGCTCATGCTGCCGGGGAAGGCCCGCGTCAAGAGCGGCGCGACCGCTGTCGAGCAGCAACGGATCCTCCCGGGGCTTCTGCGGAAACATCCGTTCGGCCAGCGCCGGCACGAACACCACGGCAAATGACCGCCCGCGGAGCTGGGCGGGACCACTCACGAACACGCAGCCGTAGCGGCGCCGCGGCGGTTCACTCTCGACGTTTGTGAGCCGCCCCGCAAGCACGCGCGCCACCTCATGGAGCGACACGGGACCGATGGCTCCCATGGGCCGAAGGTCTGCGAGGACGCGCAGTACCCGCTCCGGCTTGGCCACCACGCGCGGCACCAGCGCCTCGAAGTGATCCAGCCACTCCGCCCACGTGGTCTCGCCTGGCCACTCTGCGAGGGCACGCATGATCGGCAGCGCGAAGGCACCGAGCGCCTCGAGGTCGTCGATCT
>JBEBGG010000138.1:0-9075 GCA_040081555.1 Vicinamibacterales bacterium | reverse complement strand
GTCGGCGGCCCCGTCCACCGCGTGCTCGAAGGCACCGTGATCGACACGGTCTTGACGAACCGGTTGGACGGCACTGCTGCAGCGCCCGTCAATTGCTTGGTTTCGACGCCGGTGTACTCCGCGAACGGCCAGGACGTGCTGATCCCGGCGGGGTCACGCGTCTTGGGCACGACGCGACCTGTGCAGTCCTTTGGGGAGTCCCGCCTCGCGGTCGCGTTTACGCGCCTGGTGCTCCCGACCGGCCGGACGTTCACCCTTGACCATTTTCTAGGTCTCAATGAAATCGGGGACGCGGGACTCCGCGACCAGGTCAACCAGCACTACAAGACCACGTTTGGCGTGTCGGCCGCGATTGGCCTCTTGTCCGGGTTCTCGCAGTACCTCGGCAGCGGCCTGCTCGGCAACCGGAACAACGGCACCGTGATCATCACGGGCAATGTGGGGGATGCGACGACGCAAGCTGCCGGCCAGACGATGGGGCGTCTGTTGAACCGCCTCCCGAACATCACGATTCGCGAAGGACACCGCGTGAAGGTCTACCTGACGAGCGACCTGCAGTTGCCGGCGTATCGCCCATCGTCCGCGATGCGTGACCGCGGGACACAGTTGGCAGGGAGGGCACAGCCATGAGTCGAGTCAGCCAGGTCGTTCTCGTCGCCGTCCTGTGTGGCGCACTCGTCGCGCCCGCAAATGCGCAGATTCCGGTTTACGACGCAGCGAATCACGCTGAAACGATTCGCATCGTGAGGCAGACCGTCCTGGAGTATCAGAAGCTCGTGGAGCAGTATCAGACTCTCGTCCGCATGTCGCAGGCTCTCAGAAACATCGGCCGCTATCGCACACCGCCGATCGCGTTCAGTGCGCACGATGCCGCGCGTTTTGTCTATGGCGCGCCATGGCTGAACGGCCTCAATGCAGGGGACGCCAACGGCGCGCTGTACGCCCAAGTCGCGCGACTCTTGCAACGGCTGCCCGCTGCTGAATTGGCTCGGCTCCCGCCAGCAGCGCGTCGAGCCATTCAAGACGCCTACGCCACGATCGAGATTACCGACTCCATTGCCCAGCGCGGGGCGCATCAAGTGGCGCTCGTGCGTGGGTACGGCGGGCGTCTCCAGAACGTCCTGCAGATGCTCGAAGACGACGTGCTGAATCCACTTGAGTCCTACCACCAGGTGACGAGCGTGCTCGACAAGGTCGCGGCGGGGGAACTCCTCGGCCGGCGGCAGGACACGGCGAGCAACCAACTCCTCTCACATGCGCTCGAGCAGTTGCTCGCGCAGGCGAAGGGGAAGCGGGACACCGAAGTGGCGACGATGAACATGCGCCTCGCCGCGATGCGCGACGCCGGCACGGTGAGTCGCACCTACATGGCCGGCAGCGCGGACGCGCTGCGCACCTGGCGCCAACCGTAGACGAGGAGGTCTCCCATGCGCGTTCGACGAACAGCTCTGCTTGTTGTCCTGCTGTCCTTGCTCAGCGCAACGGTAACGCGTGCCTTTCCCGTGACCGACTGGCTCACGACACTTGAGCATGAACTGCTCAGAGGATGGCAGGAATCAATCTTCGCGGTCCTCACCGAAGAGGAAGGTCTGATTCGACGAATGGCCCGTCGTCTCAGTGCCCTCACGAACCTCGCGAAGTTCGTCGCCGCTGACACGCCCTTGTGGCGCATCGGTGGCATCGGTGACGCGCTAGCCACGACGGACGCGTACATCAGCGCGTTGTCCAACGGCGATGCCGCCGGCGCGGCGTACGCCGCGGTGGCCCGGCAACGGGGTGTCGCCGCCGACGTGCTCGATGGGCTCGGTGAAGACGAGGGCGACGCAGATGGCGCGCTTCGCTCGGCGCTCGCCACCATCGACCTCGCCGACAGCGCCATCATCGCGGGCACCGACCAGACCGGCCGGATTCGCGGCAACCGCCGCAGTGAGATGGCGGCGATTGCGGCCCTCGAGCAGGACGTGACTGATCCGTCGACAGAGCAGAGCACGACGGCTGTACTGGACAAGATCAGCGCCGCCGGCGTGATTCGCGGGCGTCAGCAGCAGGCGCGGCTCCAGCTCTTGACGGCCCTGAATGAACAGCTCTTGGTGGACTCGAAGCGCGCCAGGGACACGGAGACCGCGACAATGAATATGCAGCTCCGGCGTCTGCTGGACGGCGGCGCCGTGGCTCGGAGCCTGGTGGCCGGATCGGCGAACGATTTCCGCTCGTGGCGTCAACCGTAGAGTCGCAACCCACGCATCAACACGGGTGACCTATGATCTCGACCGTTCAACAGGCGATCAGCGCGTTGCTCCTGACGTACGAACCCCAGTTCCTGGGTTTCGGCCTCAATCTGTTTCGGGCGTTCGCGACCATCCTCATCGCGTGGCACGGGCTCAAGATCATGTTCACCCAGGAGACCATCAACACGACCGAGCAAATGTTCAGCTTCGCCAAGCTGCTGATGTTCATCTCGTTCGGCTACGCCATGATCGCCTTCTACGAGAGCCCGATGCCAGGCGTCGGGATCTCCTTCTCGAACCTCATCACCGACCAAGCCGCCAATTTCGCGAACATTCTCGACGCGCGTTCACTGGAACTCACCTTCGATCATCTCGACGAACTGTGGAGCCGCTTCGTCCAGCCCGACACGTGGGCGATCTTCGCGAACCTGCTGTATTGGTTCATGCTCATCGTGATCACGCTCGCCAAAGCCGCAGTACTGGCCGTCGTCACGTTCGGGATGATCGCCACGGCTATTTGCGCTCTGCTCGGGCCTATTTTTGTCCCCTTTTTCATCGTCGAACAACTCGACTGGCTATTCTGGGGATGGTTGAAATCGTTCGTCCAGTTCGCGTTCATTCAGGTCGTGGCGTTTGCGTACCTGATGATCTTCGAGCGCTTCGTCTTCCAGTACCTGACGACCGTTCCAACCGGCATTACCGAGGACCTGTACCTCGTCTACGGGATGCAGTCGGTTGTCGTGGTTCTCACGTTCATCCTTGGCACGCTAATGATTCCGGCGCTCACAAGCGCAATTCTGTCAGGGTCTGGTGGTCTCAGCGTCCTGCCAGACAAAGCTAAAGTGTGACGTCTGGAGGTCACGGATGGGCACACGCTTCGATCAGTTCGGCCGAGATGGCCGGTCAGTGGACCAGCGGCAGCGAGAGGAGACTGCGGGGCCGGCATTTACCCGTTGGTTCGTGCGGGCGTTTGGTATTGCCGCCGCCCTCGGTCTTCTGGTCGGGCTGGGAGTCGTAGCAGCCGGCTTGTGGCATTTTCACGTCCGTCCACTCTGGTAGGAGAAACGCCGATGTCCGCTACGGTCACTGAACGTCATCAGCCGGAGACGCTCGAGAACGCGAAGCAACAGTTCGTTGAGTTGTATGGCGGGCCGCTCGTGTTGAACACGTACCTGAAGATCGCGGTCGTGCTGACGACGCTCCTGGCGGCGGGTCTTCTGCTCCTGAACTTTCGGACGCAGGCCCAGTACGCGCACGTGAAACCGCTCGTCATTCGCATCGACGACGTCGGTCGGGCCGAGGCGGTCGCGTACGACGCGACGACCTATCGCCCACAGGCGCCGGAACTCCGCTATTTCTTGACGCGCTTCGTGGTGACGCATTTCAGCCGACTCCGCAGCACATTGCAGCGCGACTATCCGGACTCGCTGTTCTTCCTGGCGCCCGCGCTTGCGGACGCCACGATTGCGCACAACGACCAGACGCGGCTGTTCGAGACGTTCTTGACGAATCCGTCTGCCGACGACATCGATGTGACCGTCAAGAACGTCACCCTCACCGAACTGACCGCGTCACCGTATCGGGCCGCCGTCGACTTCGAGCAAGCGTACTTCGCGCCCGGGAACCGCCAGGAGCGCAAGCGCGAAACGTTCGTCGCGCAAATCGAATTTACGCTGCGCGACGCGGTGCCGAATGCGTTCATTCGCGTCAATCCTCTTGGGTTGCAGATCACGAACTTCAGAGTCGACCAGGCGTTTCAGTGATGCCGGCTACGACCGGCGCGTCCACCGCGGAAGCGGGCCCCAACCCTCTTCCCTATTGCCTAGCCGCCTTCGCGCAAAGGAGACCGCCATGCCGCTGATCAAGCCGCGCACGACCCGCACGAAACTGGTGCGGCACATTACGCAGTTGTTCGCGGAGAACCAGGAGGAGTTGTACGCCTACGCCGCGTTCATCCATGAGTCGACCGCGTATGTGCTGAACGAACTCATCGAGACGCTCAAGAAGGACCAAGACTTTCGCGCGTGGCGCGCGGACCATCCGGCGTCGTGTGTGCCTGTCCCAGGTCACGCGAAAACGCGTCGGTACAGCGCGGCGGCGCATGCGCGCACGAGCGCGGGTCGCGCGGGCATGACGGCGCTGCCGCCGTCGGCGTAGCGGCGACCGAACGCCAGCGAACAGGGGGCGATGTGTGAGCGGGTTTGAGGTCATTCTGCCGTTCGTGCGGCCGCTCGAACACCTCTTGCGGGACCCGTCGGTCACGGAGGTGATGGTGAACCTGGGTGGGCGGCGCGTGTTCGTGGAACGCGCGGGTCTCGTGGAGGAAATCCCGGACCTGACGATCGACGGGCCGCACCTGGCGGTGGCCATCAAGAACATCGCCCGCACGTGCGGCGATGAGGTGTCGGCTGAGCAACCCCTCCTGGACGCGCGGCTTGAGGATGGGTCGCGCGTGGCGGCCATGTTCGCGCCCGCCAGCGTGGACGGGCCCGTGCTGACGATTCGGAAGTTTACGCGCCGGTATGGGCTCGAAGACTTGGTGGGGATCGGCACGGTCGCGCCGGCCGCGGCGGCACTCCTGTGTGACGCGGTTCGCGGGCGCCGGAACGTGCTGATTTCGGGTGGGACCGGCACCGGCAAGACCACGCTCTTGAACGCGCTGGCGGCGCTGATTCCCGAGCACGAGCGGATCGTGCTCATCGAGGAAACCTCCGAGGTGATGATCGACAAGCGAAACCTTGTGCGGTTCGAGGCCCAGCGCGCGCAGGCGGCGCTCGGCGGTGAGGCGGCGGTGCCTGCGGTGACGATCGCCGCGCTCCTACGCGCGGCGTTGCGGCACCGGCCGGACCGGATTCTGGTGGGTGAAGTACGAGGGGCAGAGGCATTTGATTTACTGCAGGCCCTCAACACGGGTCACTTGGGCAGTCTCACGACGATTCACGGCAACTCAGCGGAGCAGGCGCTGACGCGGCTTGCGCACTGCGTGGTGTCTGGAAATGTGCTTCTGCCGCACGCCAGTATCCGTGAAGCGATTGCCCTCGCGATTCATCTCGTCGCGCATGTGGCGCGCGACGGGGCGCAGCGACGGCTGACGGAGGTCGTCGGTGTGCAGGGGTACGAAGCGCAACAAGACCGGTTTGTGGTAGAGCATCTGTACACGTACGACGCAGAAGGGGGATAGCGATGCTCACCCAATCGTGGCGGCGAATTGTGCGGCATTCGGCGGCGGTTCTGCCGCTGGTTCTGATGACGAGCTGTGGTGGGGATTCGTCGCCAACGGGACCGTCTGCAGAGACCTCGTTTCTGAATGGGACGTGGCGGGGAACGTTGACGATTACGCGTACGGGTGAGGCTGATGTGACTGGCGGAACGACGTGGATGTTTGAGGTCAATCCGGGAACAGGGCGACAGAATTTCCGAACGAATATTCAGTCGGATAATGCGTGGTTGCCCATCACGGCGACGACTTCATCAGTCATCACTCCGTCAGCGGAACCCCCTGGACAGATTGCTACGACCGGTACGTACGCGTCGCCGAGAGGGTGTCGCGGTGACTTCGTCAGCGTTGGCGAGGTCCAGGCGCGGACTATTGACGCAGAGTTTATCGGTGTGGACTGCGATCAAGGAGCAGGCCGTGTTGGATTCCAGGGACGAGTGCGCTTGACGAAGCAATAGCGAGGGCGCCGCTTCTGCGCAGCTGGTGCAGAGGACCGGGTAACTCCGACAGCCGTGCCTCGGGTGGACGCCGGTGATCGTTCGCAGCGTGCGAGTAGACGAGGCGATGCCTGCGGCATCGGCTGTTGGTTGACACGTCACCCCCTATGGGGCGCGCTGCACGGCGCCGCCGGCGCCGTATAGCTACTCGTTGCGGGCGTAGGAGTTACGGCAACTGCAGCGCTATTTGGCGCCGGCGAGGCGACGTGTCGCTGAGCGCGAAACGAGGCCCGATGAGCGAGCTCCGCATCAAGACGGTCAGCACGAAGGTGACAGCGCAGGAGTACGACATGTTCGTAGCTCTCGCCGCGAGCCGCCCGCTCGGCGAGTGGGTGCGCGACGTAGTGCTTCGGGCTGCCATGACCGACCCGACGGCGGCGGCGCAGTGCACCATCCTCGAGGAAGTGCTCGCCCTCCGGAGGGTGGTCGTGAACCTCGGCTTCGCGCTCGCCACGGGTGAGCGCATCACGGCCGACCAGATGCGCGGGCTCATTGACGAGGCCGATGCGGAGAAGGGCGAGACGGCCCGCGCGCGACTCTCATTGGAGTAGTCATGGACCACGTGTGGGGACGTCAGGCGTCGGCGGGCACGTGGATCACCACGCGGCCGGTCGGCGTCCTCGCCGCGCTGCTGATGAGCGCGGTCAGTGTCGTGGCGGTCGCGCAGTACCGGTACGCGCAGTGGACGCCGTTGCAGCAGTTCTACTTGGCGCCGTACGTGCGCAGCACGCTGCTGCTCCGAGTGGGACTGACGCGCCCGGGTACCTACGCGGTGCTCACGGTCGTCGACGGCGCCGCCACGCGGCTAGCGGTGGACGCGGACGTCGCATCGCTTTCCCCACCCGAGCCAGGGCCGACAGAGGGCGTGGCGCTCCGCCTGGCGCCGGCCGCCACGGCGGCCGGGGTTCGCGCGCTCACGCTGGCCGCCGCGCGCTACGATCCCAGCAAACTGCAGGCGTTCCTGCGGACGTGGATCTACCGCGATCAGCGACTGCGGGACCTGGCGTGGCCCGCCGTCGCCGGTGGGCTCGCCGTGCTCGCGCTTGGGCTTCTCGTGGGGCTCCCGCAGGACGCCGCCAGGGCGCGGACCCGGCGGCACGGTCGCCGCCTCAAGGGCCCCGAGCTCGTGTCGCCCGGCGCCTTCACGCGCCGGCTGCGGGCAGACGGGATTGGCTGGGCGCAGGCCCGGTCGCGCGGGCTCTTCGGGCGGACCGGTGCGGCGTGGGTGCGGGTGCCGCGCGCGGTCGAGTCGAGTCACTTCCTCGTGATGGGCGACACGGGCACCGGCAAGTCGGCGCTCATTCGCCAGCTGCTCCTGCAGATTGAGGAGCGGGGCGACACGGCGATCGTGTACGACCCGGCCCTCGAGTACGTCGGGCAGTTTTACGACCCCGACCGTGGGGACCAGATTCTGAATCCACTCGATGCGCGAACGCCGTTCTGGACGCCCGCCGACGAGCTGCGACTCGACGCGGAGGCGTTGACGCTGGCGGAATCGCTCTTCCCAGAAAAGCCGAACGAGAACCAATTCTTCCGCGATGCGCCGACGCGCATCATGGCCCACCTGCTGACGAAGCGACCCGACGCGGCGGAGCTCGTCGAGTGGCTCGCGGACCCCGAGGGTCTCGACCCGATGCTGGCCGGAACCCCGTACGCCGTGATGATCGACCGCGCCGCAGGGCCGCAACGGGCCGGTGTGCTGGCCTCGCTGAACATGATTTCGGACGCGTTGCAGCTGCTGCCGGCGCGCAGCGCGCACCGGCCCCGCTGGAGCGCGACGGCCTGGTCCGAGACCCGTCGGGGCTGGTTGTTCTTCACGAGCACGCCTGAGACGCGCGCGCGTCTGGTGCCCCTCACGAGTCTCTGGCTGGATACCCTCGTGCTGCGCCTGATGAATCCGCAGCAACCCGCCAGCGTCCGGACCTGGTTCGTGATCGACGAGCTCGCCAGTCTGCAACGGTTGCCGCAGCTCCACACCGCGATGACCGAGGCCCGCAAGAGCAACAGCCCCATCGTGCTCGGGTTTCAGGGGCGGTCCCAGGTGGCGAAGCGCTACGGGCAGGACGCCGAGGCGATGCTGTCGCAGCCGAGCACCAAAATCTTTCTTCGGACGACGGAGCCGGAGGCGGCGAAGTGGATTTCCGAGTCCATCGGGCAGGTGGAAACGGAACGCCTGCGCCAGGGGCGGTCGACGGCCGACGGCTGGGCGTCGACGTCGCGGCACTCGACCACCTACGGGCTCGAGCGCCAAGTCGAGCCGCTGGTGCTGCCGAGCGAGGTGAGCGGCCTGCCCAATCTGCACGGGTACCTGAAGTTGGGCAACCTCGTCACGCGCCTGCGGCTGCCGTTCGTGGAGCTGCCGAACCGGCAGCCGGCGCTGCTGGCGCGGGCGGACGCCGCCCATGTCGGGACACCGCGGCCACGCGCGGCCGCCGCGGGGACGGCGGATGCGGTCGCGCAGGCCCTGGACCCCGTGCCCCATGGCGCGGCCGACCGCGCGGCTGGCCTGGGGTTTGGGAGTTTGCGGTGAGCGGGCGCGCGTCCGACCCGCTGGGCCGGGCGCTTCTGGCTGGCGCGGTCGTCACGCCGACCGCGCCAGCGGTCATCTCCGACGTCGCGCCGGCGGCGGGGATCGCACGTGGGGTCGGAGGGCTCTCGCCATGATGACGATGTCCAAACCGCTCTCGGCCGGCCAGGCCCAGCGGTATCACGCCGAGCAGTTTGCGAATCCTGGCGAGAACTACTACACCGAAGGGCAGGAGGTCCGCGGCGAATGGGACGGCCAGCTCGCCGCCGCCTGGGGCCTCTCCGGGCCGGTGGACGCCGCGCACTTTCACCGACTCGCGGAGGGACAAGACCCCCTGAGCGGTGCGCCGCTCGTCAAGCACACAACACCACACGCGCGCCTGGACGCGCAGGGACACACGGTGCAGACCGTCGAGCACCGCGCCGGGTGGGACCTCACCCTCAGCGCGCCGAAGAGCGTGTCGCTGGCGGCGCTCGTGGGCGGCGACGACCGCGTGCGTGAGGCCCATCGGCACGCCGTGGACGCGGCCCTCCGTGCCACGGAACCCTACACGCAGGCCCGCATGGGCGGCGACCGTCCCGCGCAGACGACGGGGCAGTGGGTGGC
>JBEBGG010000311.1:0-2344 GCA_040081555.1 Vicinamibacterales bacterium | reverse complement strand
ACGTGCGGCCATCCACGTGGTAGCCGCGCCTCTCGTAGTAGGCGAACAGTTCCGTCCGCAGGTCAACGACGGTGATTTCAATCGTGTGGCGGCCCCGGCCCTTCAGGTACGCCTCCGCGCGTTGCACCAGTTGGTCGCCGATGCCCGCCCCGCGGTGTTCGGCCACGACTGCAAGCAACCCGAAGTAGCCGACACCTGCGTCTCGAATCTCGGTATAGACACACCCGATGGGCGATCCCTCATCGGCGTAGGCCACAAAGAACTGCCCGGCCGCATCAGCGGCCAGACGGCCGGCACCGTCAGGGGTAATCCGATCGCCGTCCACGAACCAGGCTTCCACTGAAAATGCTCGATTGACGATCCCGGCGATATGCGTCGCCATCGCCTGATCGACGGGCACGGACTCAATACGCACCATCACGAACGCGGCGCCCTCCTGGAAGCCGCCATCAGAATACTTCGATGCCATAATCGGCGCCTATGCACGTGCTGCGTTGCCGAGGTGGGCGCGCTGGGTTCACCGTCGCGACCGTCCTCATCGCCGGCGCCGTTCTGAGGTTAGAAGGACAGGGCACCTCGCCACCGGCCGACGTCGCCACGGCGCTGGCTCGCACCGGCAGCGCCTCAGCAGACGACCTGGCGACACTCGCAGCCGGGCGCGTGGTCACACACACGCAGGTCGTCCCTGACACACTCGAGACGAGCGTGGTCGCGGCGGTAAAGATCAACACTGGCCTCGACCGTACGCTCGCCTACTTCAGACAATTGCTGTCGTATGTCGATGGCCAGACGACGCTGCACTACGCACCGCTGAAGTGGCCAGCCGAGGAAGCTGACTTCGCTGGCGCGGCGCTTGATGCCGCAGACCTCGCGGACCTGCGAAGCTGCGCACCGGCACGGTGTGACATCCGGGTCGGCGCCGCCACCGCCGAATCGATTCAGGCGACCGACTGGAGTTCAGGCGATGCCACCGAGCGGTCGAATCGGTGGCTGCGCCGAGAACTGACGGCGGCGGTCAACAGCTATCAGCGTTCCGGCGACGCCGGCCTCAGGTCCTATGACGACCGCGGTGTCCCGCTCGACCTTCCGGCGTTGTGGCGACAGCTTGAAGACGCGTCGCCGATTCCGGCGGCACTCTCACCCTCGCTGCAGCGCTATCTCGAACGGTTTCCGGACGCCATGCCGGCAGAGGCCAGCAACGAGTTCTACGTCGACAGCCAGCACTTGACGGGGCTCAAGACAGTCCTCGGCGTGACGCATGTGATCACGTGGCGAGAGTCGTCTCAGCCACAACGTGTAATCGTGGTGCAAAAGCAGATCGCCGCAACGCATTACTTCTACGGGTCGATGGCGGTCACTCTGTTCGTACAGGACGCGGCCACTCCGCCGGCCACCTACGTCGTATACACGAACCGTGCTCGAGGCGACCTACTGCGCGGTGCGCAGTCGCCGCAGGCGGGCCTGCGCGGTCGCATCAGCACCATCGGTGCCAGCGTCCAGCGGCGACTCGGCGAGCAACTGGTCAAGCAGTCCGCAGAGCGGCTGATGACATCCATGAAGAGCGCGCTGGAGCAGTAGGCACGGCCCCGAACCTCTTACGTGTAGTACCTCGCGTAACGTCCCCGCCTGAAGAGCAGTCCGCCGAGCGGCCCCAACCATTGCACCACGTAGTGCATGCGTCCCAGGTCGATCATCTCGATGAGATTCCCGTCAAAGTCCTTCACGAAGAAGAACGTGTGCCCGCGTGGCGATCGCTCAGGGCGACTCAGACACTCGACGCCTTTTGACCTCAGGTAGTCGTACCACCGCTCCGTGTTCCGCACGTTGAAGCTGAAGTGCGTGAGTCCGATCTGATTCCACGGCATAGGCCTGTGCGGCTGCTTCGGTTCAAAGGCGAAGATCTCGAGAACGCCGCCCCCTGGCACACGGATCCAGCCGATCTTGCAACTGGGCAGCTCGGCATCCACGCCAAAGAACGAGCGCACGCGATCTGGCGGTGCATCCGACACACCGACCAGAGGACAGCCGAAGATGTCCGAGTAGAAACGCACGGCCGTGTTGAAGTCAGAGACCGTGATGCCGACATGACTGAATGAACGTGCCTTCACGATGCGAACTCCGTGGAAATGATGTGCTCGGCGACGCGCAACGCCTGCGCAATCACCGTCAGTGCCGGATTCACGGCCGCCGACGAAGGGAAGAACGACGCGTCGACCACAAACAGGTTCTTGACGTCGTGGGCGCGACAGAACGGATCCAGCACCGAGGTGCGCGGGTCCTCACCAAACACTGCCGTGCCGCACTGGTGCGTCGTGTTCTTGCTGCCGTGCGAGTGCGTCACCAC
>JBEBGG010000310.1:0-2345 GCA_040081555.1 Vicinamibacterales bacterium | reverse complement strand
AGCCGGGCACGGCGCCGGACGTTGAGGATGTCGGGGTGGGGGATGGAGAGGACGAGATAGGCAAACCACGACTGCGGCGCACACGCGCCGCAGTCGTGGTTCGTAGTCTAGCGGCTCGACTTGCTTGCCGAGTCCACCTTGAAGGCGTAGCCCGGTGCGCCGTTCAGCATCAGCGGTGCAAGCGTGGTGATCTTGTCCTTGTCTGTGTACAAGACGCCGAACCCGCTCTGATCCTTCGCCGCGCCGTAGCGCGCCGTGTAGTGCACCGAACCGTCCTCTGCGTGCATCAGACGCGTGGAATCGGCTCGGAACTGCGGACGCGGGTAGAACGCGAACGTGCCGTCCTTGGGATTGAACCGCGCGTTGGCCATCGGACGATCCGGCTGGTGCGTGTCCGGGAACCACACACTCCCGTCCCGGTCGACTGAGGTCTCGTAGGGCTGGGCGCCGCGGTGTGGAATCGCCCACATCTGCCAGCGGCCCGTCTTGGGATCGAGCTTGGCGACCTGACCCGGACGCTTGCCGGCGGCCCAAATGCCCACCCAGATATTGCCCTGGGCATCGGCTTCCGGACCGCGCCGGAAGTTCGCCGGGAAAATCGGCGAGACGAACTCGGTCCACGCACCAGTGGCCTGATCGAACCGGGCCAGCTTGCCGGCGTTCCATTCAGCCACCCAGATGTTGTCCGAGGCATCGATGCACGCGCCGTACGGCGTCGCGCCGTGGGTCGGGACCAGGTACGTCGCCGTCTTCTTCGTCGTCGGATCGTAGCTGCTGATGGCGCCATTCAGCATCCAGTGAATCCAGATCTTGCCCTTCGAGTCGACGAGCCCGCCCATCATCGCGCCCTTGCGCTTTGCGCGGATCACGTTCGTAGGATCTGGGTCAACCACGTGCTCCCACTTTTCGGTCTTCGGGTTGAAGCCTAGCAGCCGTGGCGCCAAATCCGATCCGGCGCCGCTGCTGTCGATGGACCCGTCCTCCGTCCTGTCGAACTCCAACACCCAGATGCGTCCCTCCCGGTCCTGCGTCATGTCATGGACGCCGGCGCGGGTATCCGGCAGCACCCACGACTTCTGCTCGCCGGTGCGAGGATCGAGCCGTACGAGTTGGCTTGGCACACTGCGGTCGACGCCCCAGCGATTGCCCTGCGCATCGGTCGTGACCTGCATGATGATGCGGACCCCGGCGACGCCTGATGAGTCGTTCTCCGAATCGTTGGCCGTAGAGGCCGATGGGCCCGCCGCGCCAGCTTTCCCTTCCGCGACCGAGTAGTACTCGATGTACTGCGCCTTGCCGAGCAGCGCCTCGTCGAGCGGCATCTCCACGTCGGTCTTCACGGCTCGGGGTTTCGAGGTGAGGCCGAAGTTCTTCGTGAGGTACTCGAGCACGTCCTTGCGGTCCTGGAGGCCAAACCCGAAGGCGCTCGCGTTGCCCGACAGCACGCCTTCACCGAGGCTGCCGCGGTCACGCGTGGGCAGGTTCACCCCCATCATCTTGTCGAGGCCGAACTTCCAGCCCTGCGGGCTGCGCGGACTCGTGGGGAAGAAGTTCTCACCATGGCACTGCATGCAGACCCGCTCGATCGCGTCGCGCCCGGGGCCAGGCGGGTAGATCTCATCGTAGCTGGCGTAAAGGATCTCCTTCTTGGGTGGCAGCACGCCGTTTGCAGCCCGCGCCTCAGCGAGATCCACAGAAGTCGGATACGCGTTCGGATCCTTCGAGTCGTGCATGCGCACCGTGAGAGCGGGATTGGTGCCCGCCTTCACCGTGACCGACTGCGGATCCGATTCGAGCCCGCGGCCCTTGACGACCAGCTCATAGGTGCCCGGAAGCACGGCCACTGCCTTGAATGCGCCGGCCTGCGTGTAGACCATGTACATCATGTGCCGCTTGTCCTGGCCTCGCAGGTACACATGCGCCGCTTTGAACGGTTTGGCAGCGGTCACACTGCCCGTGACGATTCCAGTGCTCTGGAGCTCGCCGCCCGACTGCGCCGTGACCGTACCGGGACGCGTACCCAACACGGCTCCGGTGATAACCAGCACGAACGCGGTCACGAGCATCGTGACCCCTCGTCGGCTGCTGGGCCGTGGTATTGCCTTCAATGTTTCCATAGTGTCTCTCTCCTCGAACGTGCCGAAATGGCTGACGCCACCACCGTCTCTTTCGCTCGAAAGACCCGTGTCGCCCAAGCGGACATTGCCAACGCTTGCGCATACAGGCGCCATCACCCGGCATCGAATGCCACGTCCACACGCTGCTGCGCGCGGCGACTATACTCCCGAACGTCGAAAATCTAGGTAACAGATTGTGACAAGGCGGAGCCCCACCACGCCGCCGCC
>JBEBGG010000029.1:0-32216 GCA_040081555.1 Vicinamibacterales bacterium | reverse complement strand
AGATCGAGCGGAACGGACATCGGAGCCCCATCACTGATTTTGATTGACGGGATGAAATCTATTTGTTGGACGAATGAGTGTCCAGCCCCTAAATCAACGGCATGGCAGTCAAAAGCTGCCGTCCCCGCCGCGGCAACTCCCTGCCGGGCAACACAAAATCAGGAGAAGTTCCATGGCGCTCGTGCTTTCGGGCGAGCGGCCGGCTGCCGCCGCCATTTCCCTCAATCCGGTTCGCGCCTTCGGGCTTTGGCTCGCCAAAGTGCAAGCCGCACGAACCCAGCGGCTGGCCCTGAACTCGCTCCTCGATCTCGATGCGCCTCGCCTCCCCGCCCCGAACCGCCCGCGCGCGATCCACACACGCCGGTCTTTGACAAGAGCGGCATCCTCTGGTTCACCGTGCAGATGGGCAATTTCCTCGGTCGTCTCGATCCCAAGTCGGGTGAGGTACGCCTGTCGCCGGTGGCGACGCCGAAGGCAAACCCCCACGGCATCGACGTCGATTCGAAGGGGACGCCGGTCTTCGCCATGGTGAACACCAACAAGCTGGGTATGGTCGACCCCAAGACCATGGCGATCACCGAGGTGACGCTGCCCGAGGGCGCGCGTCCGCGGCGCGTCGCCATCGCAGCCGACGACGCGATTTGGTACACCGATGAGGCGCGGGGCTTCCTGTCGCGAATCGACCGGAAGACGATGCAGATCAAGGAATACCCGACGCCGGGTGGCCCCAAGGCCGGGCCGTGGTCGATCGCCATCACGAAGGATGGAACGATTTGGTACAGCGAGTCGGACGCGCAGCCGAACAACCTGGTGCGGTTCGATCCGAAGACGGCCGCCACGCAGTCGTGGCCGCTCTCGCAAAAGGGCGGGGTCGTGCGTCACATGGCCGCATCGGCCGACGGGAAATCCTTGTGGCTGGCCCACAGCGGCGTGGCCCGCATGGCCTACGTGCGGATCGGGCAGTAATCGCGGATGGACGGCTGCGGGCAGCCTATGAAGGTCGATCACTAACCCGACCTTCATAGGCCCTGCGCGGATGATCTCGAGCGGCTAGCCGAGCACTGCCCGGCTCCGGTGCCGAGGGGCGCAGCGATTACTTCTTGATAATGAACTTCTGCAGACGGCTGCCCTCGGTTGTCTCGCTGACGAAGAGGTTCCCCTTCGAGTCGAGCGCCAGGCTGTGCGGGCTGAGGAGATCCCCTGCATTCCGGCCGATGTGACCGAAGGTGCCGATCGTCTCGAGGGTATCTCGTCGAAGCGTAAGCACCTTGCCATTCGCCATGTCGATGACAAACATCAGGGTCTGCTGCGGATCGCGCGAGAAGGCTATATCGCCGGGCCGCGCAGGTTTCATCCCGTCGGGGGTCTTCGCCTTGATGAAGGCTTCCTTCACGAAGCTGCCGTCCTTGCGGAATACCTGGATCCGCGTGTTCTGACGGTCGCAGACATACAGTAGCCCGTCGACGGCCGCCTTGACGCAGTGGGGCGTCTCGAACTGCGACGGCGGTGCCGCCGAGAAATCGCGCAGCGCCGCCGGTCCAGAGCCTTGCGGTGGGGCCACCGTATCGTCGGGCCGCTTGCCATATCCGCCCCAGTGCCGCTTATAGGCGCCGGTGGTTGCATCGACCACGATCAGGCGGTGGTTGATGTAGCCGTCGGTGATGAATGCTTCGTTCGATTGCGGGTCGACGTAGACGTCGGTGGGGTTGCCCAGGTACTGCGTGCTGTTGCTACCGTCGGTACCCTTGCCGAACTTGCCGACCTGCAACAGGAACTTGCCGTCCGGCCCAAACTTGATGACGTGCGCGTTGTCGGTGGTGTGGGGTTTCTTCGGATCGTAGGGCAGGCCACCGCCGAATCCAATCCAGACGTTCCCCCCGGAGTCCACCGTCACGCCGTGCACCTGCGTGCCCCATTCGTAGCCCGGTCCCGGTCCGCCCATGGTCTTGAGCACGTTGCCCGCCTGATCGAACTGGATCACCGGCGGGGTCTTGTTCGCGTACGAAATGCTGTTGGGCCGATGGGTGACCCAGATGGTGTCGTTCGCGCCGATAGAGATGCCCACGACGTTGCCGAGCATCCAGCCGTCGGGCAGCGGCTTGGGCCAGTACGGATCCACCTGAAAGGTGGGTGCGGTGAGCGCCTGGGAACTGGCGCGCCCGTTGGAAATGGTCAAGACGCACGCGACCGCGGTGACTGTGGCAACGACGGCAGTGATGGCTCGGGTCATAACAGCCCCTCGGCAGTGTGAGACGCGTTGTGGTGAAAGCGCGAAGCTTATATCACCGCGGGCGGTGATGGTCAAAGGAAGGGATCGCGCCGAGCGGCGCGGGGCGCAGATCGCTGTGGCGTCCGCAGCTCACGAAGGAAGACGAGGGGCCTCGCCGCGTCGGAGAAGCCCCTCGTATGTCTGAATCGCTACTTGATTTCGAATGTCCCGTCAGCGAGCCGCTCGCGGTGTGCCGCGTGGCACCCCGCGCAGGTCGCGGCCACACCCTTGCGAGCGTCGGCGACGGCCGTCTCGCTCTTCGACTTGGCGGCCTTCTCGAGTGTGTCAGCAGCGGCGTAGGCGGCCTTGCACTTCTCCAGCGCCGCGTCCATCTTGGCGTCGGTGAAGTGCTTACCAACTGGACCCATGAAGACGGCCTTCAGGGCCGCGGCGCCGGCAGCAACCGCGTCGTAGTCCTTCGCTTCTACATCCTTACCAATCTTCTGCAGCGCCGCGCCGCTGTCTTTCATTGCCTGCTGAAAGGCTGCAGACGGCTTCTCGGCGGCGTGGACGGCCACACCGACAAGCAATGCCAGCCCAGAGATCACTGCCAGTATCCGCATCACGTTTCTCCTTTGAATTGCCAGCTCCCAAGTCCGACGTGCCAGGCCCGGGGCAAACTGGGCCCACGAGAGACGCGTCGGACAGGTCCGCAAGGCTCAATATTCTGCCCGCGGATGCATCCGGACGCAAGGTAATCCACGCCCCGCGGCGCGTCTCTTCGCGGCCGAGAACTGGTCGCGCTGGCTTCGGAGTCGGTCGGGGAGACGACACACATGTGGTGACAATTTGTTACGTTGAAATGGGTCACGAGAGCACTCCCCTCTGACTCGGTAACCGAATCAGCGCCGATGCCGGGAATACACTAAACTCCAGTTTCTTTGTCGCCCGATTCCACGTCTCGTCGGTCCTCGTGGCGCGCTTCCGTGCCGCGAGCGCTGGTGGTGCTCTTCGCCATCATTACGGTCCCCTACGGCGCCGCGTGGATGTACTACTACCAAATCCAAACCGCGAGCGCCTCTTTGGGCTTCGCCTCTGAGTACGAGGACTCCGAGCGGGCGATCGTCGTCGGGACGGTCGAGAAAGGCGGCGCGGCCGCACAGTCGGGCCTCCGCCCAGGCGACCGCATCATCGCCGTCGACGGCAGCCCACTGGCAGCGCGCTCGGACTTCAATGTGTGGGAACGGACGCCGGTCGAGCACGACGTCACCCTGGGCATCGCGCGGGACGGGACGACGGTCCGGCTCACGGCCCACAGGCCAACCGTCAGCCCGTTGTCGCTGCGAGGACTCTTCGAGCACTCCCTGAGCCTGCTGGCGATCTATCCCGCGGCGTTCCTGACCGTCGCCTTAACCGTCCTGGCCCTCCGGCCCACGGACCGGCACGCGTGGCTCATGGCCGGCCTCTTCGCCTGCTTCATCAGCATTCCGCAGTTCCCGTGGCCGTACGGGATCCTGCCGCCGCTGCTGTCAAGTTTCGTCGCGGCGTACCGCACGATCGGACTTGCGGCTTTTCCGGTGTTCTTCTACGGCTTCTTCGCGGTGTTTCCAACACGCTCGCCGCTCGATTTGGCAGTGCCCTGGCTCAAGTGGAGCAACATCCTCGGCTGTGTGATCTTCGCGTTGCCGAATCTCGACAAAGGAACGCCCACCGACGCCCCGCTGTTCCTGCAGCACCTACTCGGCGCATCCCTGGCGGACAGCGCGCGCCTCGCCTACCTGTTTGCCGGCACGCCGCTCGGTCTGCTCTCGCTTGGCTGGAACGCCGTCAGCGCGACATCGAGCGACGCCCGCCGCAAGGCTCGCGTGCTGCTCTGGGGCACGGTGTTGGGCGTCAGCCCGGTCTTTCTCGAACCGGCGGCAATTTCCCTCGGCGGGTGGCAGACATCCGCCGGTGTCCACGCCCTCTCAGTGCTCCTGTCGTTCGTCTTCCCGGCGTCCTTCGCGTATGCCGTCATCCGGCACCGGGTGCTCGACATCCCCGTGCTGCTCCGCCGCAGCGCCCGGTACCTGCTGGTCCGGCGGGGCTCGTTCGTGCTGATTGCAGTACTCGGCACCACCCTCGCCGGCGCCTTCGCCACGTCGTTCTCGCGCCTGTTCGCCGTCGACGGCAACGTCGCGATTCTCATCGGATCCGTGTTCGGCCTCATGCTCACGCTCGGCTCGTCACGAATCATCCAACAGGCGACCACGCGCATCGATCGCGCGTTCTTCCGCGGCGCCTACGACGCGACCGCGATTCTCGAGAACCTCGCCGATACGATTCCTACGGTCACGAGCCCGCCAGAACTCGCCTCGCTGCTCGAGCGGGAGATCTCCCAGGCCCTCCATCCCAATGCCGCCATCGTCTATCTCGAGGGCCAGGACGGACGGCTCTATCCGCAAGCCACGCGCTGGAGCGAGCCACCGCCCATCCTGCGGCCAGACCGACCGTGGATTGACGAGGTCGCCCGGCGCGGACGGCCGTGGGATGCCGCCATCGCCTCGGACGAAACGCAACCGGCGTTTCTGCGGGAATTTCCGGCGGAATGCCTGGTCCCCATCGTCGGCCGAAAGCAGCGCCTGCTCGGCCTGGTCGTCCTCAGCGCACGCGCGTCCGAGGAAACGTACTCGCGCGACGACAAGCGCCTGCTCCAGTCGGTCGCCAGTCAGGCGGCCATCGCGCTCGAGAACATCAGGCTGGCCGAGGAAATCGCCGAGCGGCTTGATGCGGATCGGCTAGCTGCGCGGGAACTGGACATTGCCCGCCAGGTGCAGGCACGGCTCTTTCCTCAGCGCCAGCCGAACCTTGCGACCCTCGACTACGCCGGAGGCTGCGTCCAGGCACGACTCGTGGGCGGCGACTACTACGACTTCGTCGAGCTGGGAGCCGGCCATCTCGGCCTCATCGTCGCCGACATTTCAGGCAAGGGCATGGCCGGCGCGCTGTTGATGGCCAACCTCCAGGCGAACCTGCGCGGCCAGTATGGGATGGCCGCCAACGACCTGCCGAAGCTGCTCAAGTCGGTGAATCAGCTCTTCTTCGACAACACCGCGGAAAATCAATACGCGACGCTGTTCTTCGCCGATTACTCGGACGAGACGCGACGGCTGTCGTACGCCAACTGCGGCCACTTTCCGCCGTTCCTCATGCACGCCGACGGCACCTACGAGAAACTCGTGTCGACGGCCACGGTCCTGGGCCTCTTCGAGCACTGGGAGGGCGCCACCGACGAGCGCGAACTCAAGCCCGGCGACACGCTGGTCATTTACACCGACGGAGTCGTCGAGGCGAACAACCCCGATGGCGAAGAGTTCGGCGACGAGCAGCTACTGGCAGTAATCCGGGAGCACCGGGAAGCGCCAGCGGCAAGCCTGGTCGGCGCACTCCAGGAAGCGGTCCAGACGTTCAGCCACAGCGTGCTCTCCGATGACGTCACGGTCGTCGTCGCCCGAGTGCGCTAGCGCCTCTGTCGCTCTCCTCCACGGTCCATTCCGCGCGCGCTCGGAACATCGTCGGCGCGACCCGCCCGCCACCGCCCCGGCAACCCCAGCGCAAGGCCCGGCCTGACGTCAGAGCCGGAAGAGGTCAGAGCCGGAAGAGCCAGTTGAGCTTGACGATGAACGAGCGGTTGGCGAGGTCGGTGAGCAGTCGACCGACCGCGTCCCGTTGTTCGTTGTAGACGACGAACAACTCGCTGCCCGGCCGGTATTCCCAGCGGAGGCGCGCGTTGACGGCCGTGGCCTGGCCATCCGAGTTGGACTGGATGAGGGCGCTCGCAAACATCCGGGGCGTCATCGTGTAAGTGACGCGGGCGCCGTACAGCTTGGCCGTGAACGTACCCGCCGGTAGAGTCACCCAGTTCACCGAGATGTTCGGTTCGACCGAGAACTGGTGCGTCACATTCACCCGGCCCCTGCTGTACGTGAACGTCTTGCGGTGGCCGTCGTAGAACGATCCGGCTTCGAAGCCGACGGCACCCGACAGCCGGCGCTTCGGCCCGAGCGTGACGCTGACGTTCCCGCTCGCGAAGTCGTACCCACCCGGTGCCACCGTGACACCTCCGCCCCCGGTGAGACGGAAGGGCCGGGCCAGGTACTCGTAGTCGTGCGTGACACTGGCGTTGAGGAGGTCACCGTTGTGGAACTCGACCCCGAAGAGTCCGTCGAATATCCGCGTCTCCGGGTGCCCCTTGCCGTCTTCGATGTAGGTGCCCTGTCCCGTGAAGGAGAACTTGCGGATGACCGGGTTGCCGCGGGGCCTCGGGCTGAAGCGGAACACTCCGAAATTCCGGGCCATGTTGCTCCGGCGGACGAATCCCACTTCCGGGTTGAAATGCTCGCCCACGATCATGCGTTCCGCCTGGAATCCGTATCGATCTCCGGAGTAGTCCAGATGGCCCCGGTAGCTCACATCGCTACCCGAGAGCCCTTCTGTGTTCGTGCGCGCCCAGTAGGTGTTGATCGCCAGGCTGTCGAAGAAGTTGAAGGTGCCGTCAATCCCGTAGGCCTGGTTGCTCCCCCCGCTGATCGGGCTCACTGAGCGCCCCGTGAAGAGGGCGCCAATGCTGCTGCGCCGCAGGAAGTCGCGTTTGACGCGCAACACCGAGAAGTTCGTGGCCGCTGTCCGCGAGACCGGCTCGTCGCCGGCCTCCATGTTCAGGGCGCCGATCAAGTAGCGGCCCACCCGGCCGGTCAGCCTCCCGCCGGCCTCGATCGGGATGGGCTGGCCCGCGTCCAGCCCGATGCGCCGGCTGTAGAACAGCACCGGCATGTCGCCGCCAACCACGCCCTGCCCCGTCGAGGGAGTGCCGCCAAACGCGAAGGTCCCCTGGTTCTCGAGGAAGAAGTCGCGCTTCTCGGGAAAGAACAGGCTGAACCGCGTCAGGTTGACCTGTTGCTCGTCGGCCTCCACTTGCGCGAAGTCGGTGTTGTAGGTGAGGTCGGCCGTCAGGTTCTGGGTGACTCCGTACTTCAGGTCTAGGCCCGCGGAAGCGCTGGCGTCAGACGCGTAACCCGTGGCCCCGGCCCGCTGTTGCGTCGCGTTGGTTGTAATGAACGGTTTGACCTCGAGGTTGCGCGCGCCCGAGGGGACTTCGAGGCCGACGAGCGTGGAGGCCATCGAAATCTGGAACAGTCCGCGTACGGCTGGCGGGATGGGCACCACGTAGGCGATCTCGTTCTTCCACCGGTTGTGGCGGCCGATCGCAATGGCCCACGTTTGAGCGGAGCCCGGCTTGTAGCGAAGGGACTTGAAGGGGATCTTGGTCTCGACCGTCCACCCACCGTCGAACCGACCCGTCTGCGCATCCCAGATGGGATTCCAGTCGGGGTTATACACCTTCTCGTCGGTGATCTGTCCGTCCATCCGGCCGCCGAGCGGGTTGACGCTGAAGGTCGGGCCGTTCCGGCGATCGTGGAACGTGTCGATCGTGAACCCGATGCGTTCGCCCTGCCCGATGTTGTTCGCGTCGCGGCGCATCTCGTTGGCGATCATGCGCTCAGGGTTGCTCTCCCAGCAGCGAGCACTGATATAGATGGCGTCGCGATCGAAGAAGATCCAGAATTCCGTCTTCTGCGTGGCAGGCTTCCCGAAGTTCGGCTCCGACTGCACAAAGTCGGAAATAGAGGGTGTGTCCCGATAGACGTCCTCATCCAGTGCCCCGTCGAGTTTGAGCGGCGCCGCCAGCTTGACCGCGCGAACGGTGGCGTGGCCGTTCCCGTCGCGGGAGATGACGGCGGGTGGCAGCGGCGCAGGTGGACCTTCGACCCCTACGGAGGAAGGCACCGCGTCTTTGGTGGGCGTGCCGACCTGTCCAGCCTGAGCGCGTACGGCCATGATCACGCCTACGAGGGCGCAGACCACTGCGTTTCGAAGAGCCCAGTGCGGGCCGAGTCGCTGTCCTCTAGGGCGATTTGCCAACTGAAACCGTTCCCATCCCCGACGCCAGTGGCGCGCGCATCACCCTGCCACCGACCGCGACAGGGACCTGATTGAAATGACGATGAGGTGTTCTCCGAAAAAACGCCTGAGTATACCTGACGGGTCCTCGTCCGGTCCCATCGCGCCGCCGCGGGGGTGAACTCCGGAGGTCCGGATCATCTACACTGCAGCGGCTTGCACAAGGACGCGAACACGGTTCCGCGGGGTCGCGCGTGGCTCGGCGCCGCCTGTATCGGAGCGGCACTGCTGACCTTGGGGCTGTCTCTCAGTGCAGTCCCCGCAGAGGCGCAAGCCGCCCCGGAGCGGGCCGCGAGAGCGGCCGAGGCCACGGGCCTGTCCGTAGCGGCAGCGTATCTGCCACGTGGGCTGCAGGTCGACGGACGGCTCGACGAATCCGTGTACACCGAGATCGCGCCGACCTCAGGGTTCATCCAGCAGGAGCCGCACCCGGGCGAACCAGCCACCGAGACCACCGACGTGTGGGTGTTTTTCGACGACAAGAACCTCTACGTCTCTGCCCGGATGTGGGACAGCCATCCCGAGCGCATCCTGGCCTCGGAGATGCGCCGCGACAACAGCGGTATCCCCCTTCGCGACGAGTCGTTCTCGGTGGTCATCGACACGTTTCACGACAGGCGGTCGGGCTTTCTCTTCGTGACCAACCCCCTCGCCGCGCTGATGGACGGCAGCCTCACGAGTGAGAAGGAATACAACAGCAGCTTCGATCCGATCTGGAACCCGCGGGCGGGCCGGTTCGACAAGGGCTGGACGCTGGAGATTGAGATCCCGTTCAAGTCCATCCGGTATCCGGGAGCGGGTCCCCAGGACTGGCGCATCAACTTCCGGCGGGTCGTCCGCTGGAAGAACGAGGTCTCGCACCTCACGGCGATTTCGGCGTCCTACGGAATGTTCGGCATCAACCGCATGACGCAGACGGCGGCGCTGGTCGGCCTGCGCACGCCGCTGGCCGGGAAGAACCTGGACGTGAAGCCGTTTGCCGTGTCCCGGGTCACCACCGACCGCCTGGCCACGCCGCCAAAGTCTGGACAGCTTGATGGCGACGTCGGGCTCGACGCCAAGTACGGGATCACGCCAAGCGTGACCGCTGATTTCACGCTGAACACGGACTTCGCCCAGGTTGAAGACGATCAGCAGCAAGTGAACCTGACGCGGTTTTCACTGTTCTTTCCCGAGAAGCGCGACTTCTTCCTGGAGGGACAAGGCATCTTCGGCTTCGGGGGCGGCGCCGACACCACAGAACTCCCCGTGCTCTTCTTCAGCCGCCGCATCGGTCTCGAGAAGGGCCAGGCGATCCCGCTGCGCGCCGGCGGCCGGGTGACCGGCAAGGTCGGACCCTACACGCTTGGTGTGCTCAACATCCACACGGCGGCATCGGACGCGGTGGCGGCGCCGCCCACCGACTTTCGCGTGGTGCGGCTCAAGCGCGACGTGTCACGCCGCGGATCGATCGGTGTGCTGGCAACCGACCGGGCGCCCTCTGGCGGGAAGGACCAGTTCTCGTACGGCGTGGACGCGAACCTCGGGTTCGGCGTCACGACCATCAACGGCTACTACGCGCGCACGCAGACGGCCGGCAGTTCGGGGAAGTCGGCCAGCTATTACGGCCAGGTGGACTACAACGCTGACCGCTACGGCGCAACGGCCGAGTATCTGACGGTGGAGCCACAGTTCAGCCCCGAGATCGGATTTCTCCGCCGCGCGGATTTCCGCAAGCAGTACGGCTACGCACGGTACAGCCCGCGGCCTCACGCGGCCGGCGTACGCAAGCTGTATTTCGAGGGCAGCCTCAAGCACATCACCGACTTCGCCGGACAGCTGCAGTCGCGGGCGGCGGTTGGCACCTTCCGAGGCGACCTTCACAACGGCGACGGTTTCAACGCCTCCCACGAGCGCGCCTATGAGTTCATTCCGAGGCCCTTCACGCCGGCGCGCGGCGTGACGATCCCGGTCGGCGCGTACTCGTTCGAGACCACCTCGATTGCCTACACGCTCGGGCCGGTCCGGCTCGTGCGAGGAACGTTCAGCGCCACGTCCGGCACGTTTTACGACGGCACGCGACGCTCAGCTGGATATACCGGGCGCATCGACCTCACCCGTCGCCTTGCGCTCGAACCCACCGTCACCGAGAACTGGATAGACACGCCGTGGGGCCGGTTCCGCACCGATCTCGTGTCGACGCGCGCGACCTACTCGTTTTCGCCCCGAGCCGGTCTGGCAACGCTTGTCCAGTACAACTCGAGCACGGGATCCCTCTCGTCAAACATCCGGTTCCGCTGGGAGTACACCCCGGGCAGCGACCTGTTTGTGGTGTACAACGACGCCAGCACGACGCTCGTGCCCGACCGCTTCGCGGAATTACAGAGCCGGGCCCTGCTCGTCAAGATGACCCGCCTGTTTCGCTACTGATCGGCCAGCAGCGGACAGGGCCATCGTCCCCACCCGCGCACACCAGAATGTCGGTTCCATTGAACGTATCTCGATGCACCGGGACCGCGAAGGTCCCCGGCGCTGGTGCCTCGAGCATGTTCGAATTCCGTCACTCTGCGAACGGGTTCTCGTCGGCGGTGGGACCGTAGACCGACGGCACGGACTGATTGAGCAGCCGCAGATAGACGAGCAGCTGGCCGCGGTGGTGATACCAGTGGTTCAGCATGATGGCTCGAACAAATGCGACGCGCGGCATTGCCATGATGTCCTTGCCGCCACTCTGCAGCCGCCACATCGCGCCCATCTTCGCATCGTCGAATCCGCCAAGCGCCCGCTTCGCCTTCGCGACGCTCTCGGTGAGCGCTGGCACCAGTTCAGATGCGGTGGCTGCTTCAGCCTGAACGAAGCTCGGCGGATTGGGAATCGCATCCATCGCGGCAAGCTCGGCGACGTTCCCCGGAACCGTCGCCACATGGAGTGCGAGTTGCCCCAGGGACATCGACTTTGGATGCGGCTTCCACGAAAGGTGAGCTTGTGGGATCCGCTCGAGCACGCGGCGCGTCGTGTGAGCTTCCTGTTCCAGTTCTGCGAGCAGTCCGTCGATCATCTTCATCAGCAGCCTCCTAATTCGCCGTGGTTTCGGCGGCCTTGCGGACGCGCGCGTGCAGCGCGGTCCATCCCGACATGAGCCTCGGCCGGTGATCCTCGGGGAACGGCCCGACCAGCGTGTGCGTGAACTTGATGAGCGTGCCTTCGGGTGTCTCAGTCAGTCGGTACAGCAGATTCGAGGTGGCGCCTGTCGACACAAACAGCGGTCCCCAGATTTCCAGCAGCGCCGGCCGCTTGATGCTCTGCACAAAACCCCACAGGTGTCCGTTGTCGCCGCCCAGGTCGCGATACCAGCGACCGCCGGGACGGGTCTCCAGAATCATCGGCAGCGGCGCGCCTTCCGGAGATTCGTTGAGCCGGCCCATGTGCGCCACGAGCGACGCAAACGTCTGCTCGATCGAGGCGCGCACGGCAATGTCTTCAGTGATGGTGAAGGTCTGGCTTTCTGAAACGGGTGCCGTCGTGGTCATCGATCCTCCTCCGCGTGTGCCTTGATACGCCGAAGCTGTCCGCCCCAGTGCTGGGCAAACATCCGGCTCCACTCGTGAATCGTGCGAAGCGCGTCTGCGTTGGTTCGATACAGGGTCTGCCGGCCGTCGCGCCTTGCCCTGACCAGACCGACATCTCGAAGCACCTGCAGGTGCTTGGAAACCGAAGGCTGCCGCATCTCAAGGAAGTCGGCGATGTCGTTGACCGAGCGCTCCTCGGCCGCAATGAATTCCAGGATGTGTCGACGACGGGGCTCAGCGATGGCGCTGAACGGATCCGACGTGGTCGAGGCGCGCGGCATGGGCCGAACTTATATATTCCGTGATGGGAATATGTCAAGCGGCGCGAGCCGCACGCACTTCGACGCGTGGGCGTCCGTCCGGCTACTGTTTCGCAGCCATGCCCACGCTTCTCGCAAGCCCTTGCGAGAGCCGGTCGCGATCGGATGAGCTGAGGCGAGCGTGTGCGTGGATCAATGCGTAGGCGGCAGGCGGCATCTCACCCTCACGCACTTCTTCGGAGGCGTCCTTCGCCTCCGGCTGCGGCCGAGACCACTCGGAGAAGTTCAGGACAGCTCGACCTTCGTCGACGTCGTGTTGGACGAGCCAGGAGATGGGCGCGATGGCCGCGTACGCAGGCCACTGCGTCTCATTGCTGTGGCAATCGAAACAGGCCCGCCGGGCCAACGCGCGCGTTTCCGGCGCGTCCCAGGTGGGTTCGCCCGTGACCGGCGGGTTGGTGTGCTCGCGGCCATAAGGTACCAGCTGGATCACCACGAGTGCCCCGAGAAGACCAAGGCCGATCCGGGACCACCACTTCCGATTCAAGAGCTTCATAGATACCCCCCCACAGGTTCCGCTGGCAACACGGCGAGTGACGGTGCATGCGGCGTGCCGGGGATCTCTGGCGATGCAGGTGCTCACCCGGATGGGAGGCCCAACGCGGTCGCGGACTCCGCCGCGTGAGCGACTTGCACAACGACGCGGCTGGATCGGCAACGGAGATTTCCGCGCCGGTGCGGCATTCTCCCCCATGAGGGCTGGACTCGCCGAGCGGCGAGAGTGCGCGCCACCCGTCGACCTGACGCTACCGGCAGCCTGGTGTCAGAGGCGCAGATGCGCCAGAATGCCGCCGTGTCCATCGTCGCGTCGTCCGTACGAGCGGCGCTGCCGTTCACCAACGCCGACATCGAACAGGGGCTCGCCACACGCTTTGAAGCGGTGGTCGATCATCAACCCGAGGGCCTCGCTCTCACCGGCAACGGCAGGCAGTGGTCGTATGCCGAGCTGAATGCCGAGGCCAATCGCCTCGCGTACGCGGTCCGTGCGCGCACGAACCACAGCGCTGGCTGTGTCGCCTATCTGCTGGACGTGTCGCCAGAGATGGTGATCGCCACGCTCGGCGCCTGGAAAGCGGGACAGGCGTACCTCGCCCTGCACCCAGCGATGCCGCAACGCGCGCAGGCCGAGGCGATGACCAACGTCGCGCCCTCGCTCCTCATCACCAACCACATCTTCGAGGCCCGCGCCCGCGCCATCGCGGGAGACGCCTGCGAGGTGCTCACACTCGAGAGCCTCACTGGCTCCACGCCGGCGGACAACCCGACGCAGACCACCGGACCGTCGGATGCGGCCACCGTCTTCTTCACCTCGGGCACCACGGGCCAGGCCAAGGCCGTCGTGCGCAGCCATCGCGCCGTGCTGCACCGCGTCTGGCTCTCCACCCAGTACGAGGTTATTCAGCCCTCAGATCGCCAGTCGCTTCTCACGCACTGCAGCTTTGCCGTGTCGCAGGCGGACCTCTGCGGCGCGCTGTTGCTCGGCGCTGCGGTGTGCGTGTTCGACGTCGCGCACAGCGGCCTGCCGGCATTTCGGGAATGGCTCATCGACGAAGGCATCACGGTGCTGCGTCCGCCGGTGCAGCTGTTCCGGCGGTTCCTCGCCACGCTCGACGCGGCCGAGGTGTTCCCGCGGGTCCGGCTCGTGGCGCTCGGCGGCGACGTCGTTCTGCCGGCGGATCTCGACGGATGGAAGCGTCACTTCCCTTCTCCGGGCGTGCTCCACCATCGGCTGAACACGACCGAGACGACGCTGCTGACGTTTGGGGAAGTCCGGCACGACACCGTCATCAACAGCGAGACCATTACCGCGGGCTGGCCAGTGCCGGACAAGGCTCTTTCTGTGATCGGCGACGACGGTCAGGCACTTTCGGTGGGTGAGGTTGGCGAGTTGGTGGTCACCAGCGCCTACTTGGCGGACGGATACTGGCGGCAGCCCGAGGCGACGGCACGCGCCTTCGCGCTTGACCCGCTCGACGCTCGTCGCCGCGTGTATCGCACCGGTGACCTCGCCCGCGCCCTGCCCGATGGGCGTTTTGAATTTATCGGCAGGCGCGATCATCAGGTGAAGATTCGCGGCTACCGTGTCGACATGCGGGAAGTGGAAGCGGCACTCCGCGAGGTGAACGGCGTGTCCGACGTGGCGGTCGTTCCGGTGACGGAGCGCGGGGAGCAGCAGCTGCTCGCATTCATCGTCCCTTCCAGCGGCCTGCTCTTCGAACCGTCGGCGATCCGCCAGCAGGCGAAGGGACTGCTGCCTGAATGGAAAGTGCCGGCCCGCTTCTATGGCCTGGCGTCGTTGCCCTCGACGTTGAGCGGCAAGCTCGATCGCCAGGGGCTGCTGGCGCACGCACGCCATGAGGACGCGCAGGCGGCCGAACGTCAGGCACGTGCTGGCGCTCCCCTGGCCGACGAGGTCGAAGCGATGGTCGCCGGGCTGTTTGAGGTGCAGTTACGCCTGGGCCCGGTCGGCCGGGCCGGCGATTTCTTCCAGCTTGGTGGCGACTCTTTGACGGCCACAGTGCTACATGCGGAACTCGAACGCGTGACAGGGGTCCGCATTCCACTCGAGGCGCTGCTGGTGGATGCCACCGTGGCCGGAATGGCCGTGGCGGTTCGCGCCGCACGCGCATCGGCATCAACGACGGGCCCGCGTCGGCCGCCGGTGATGATTCGACTGCGGCGAGGCGGCACCGAGCCCGTGTTCTTCTTCGTGCACGGGCGCTCGGGGCAGGCATTTCTGAGCCCGTCCTCGATGGAACTGCTCGGCCCTGAGCAGCCGGTCTGCGCCTTTCAGGCGACGGGACTCGATTGGGCACAGCTGCCGCAGATGACGATTGCGTGCATGGCGTCGGAATACGTCCGCGCGCTGAAACACGTGCAGCCGGCTGGCCCATATTTTCTCGGGGCCGCCTGTGCCGGCGCATGTGTCGTCACGGAGATGGCCAATCAGCTCCGCCGGGCCGGCGAGGGCGTGGGCCCGCTCCTCCTGTTCGATCCGCCGGTGCGGTGGGTCGGAGATCGGCCCTGGCTGACACGTCAATTCCTCCGGGCGCGTGTGGCCCTGCGCAAGCACAATCCGTGGCGGCGCTATGCCAAGACGATTCGGGCGCTGCGAGACAAGGCAAAGAGCGGGCGCGCGCAGCTTGACGCCAACGATCCCATGGCGCTCAACGCCGCGGCTGACGCGGCCTTCAACTTTGAAATGGCGCGCCTGCGCCACACGGACTGGTACTACGATGGCCCCGTGCTGATGCTCCGGAGCGCCAGACGCCTCGCCAGGGACGGCCCGGGCCGGCGAGTGTTCAGCCGGCACCTTCGTGGTGATGTGCAGTGGTTCGATGTTGGCGCCACCCATCGCGATGTGCGGCGGGGCGAGAATGCGATATTTGCCGATCGCTTGCGGGACGCGGTAACGATCGCGCGCCAGGGACTGGCCGCCTTGCCGTCAACGACGACCGCCGGTGAGTGAGCAGCGGCGCGAACCGAGGCGCTGACGACAGGCACGAGGTCGCCGGTGGCCGGCTCCTACGCGGCGAGATCTTCGAGACGACGGCCGCGTGTCTCGATCATTCGTGTCGCCGCGATCAGGCCGGCGGCACTGCACGCGGCGAACATCAGGAAGACGGAGACCACGCCCGTGGCCCCGACCATCACGCCAACCAGCGGCGGGCCAATCGCCGACGCCAGACGGAGCCACGACGTGGCGAGGCCCGTAGCCAGTGCGCGCATCCGCGTCGGGTAGATCTCCGGCGTGTAGAGATAGAGCACGGTGTTGACCGATCCGATACACGCATAGCCGAGCGTGGTCAGGACCATCACCTGCGCGATGTCTCGCGCTCCAAGCAGTGCGAGAACCGCCAGGGCGGTCCCACCGAGCGCGAAAGCGGTTGTGGCCCAGAGCCGCCGGCCGATTCGATCGATCGTGAAGGCACACACGACCAGCACCAGGACTTGCGCAACATTTGTCAGTGAGGCGGCCCGCAGCGCCTCGGCGAGGGGCAGGCCGTACACCGTACGGTAAAGGCTCGGCATCCAGTTGTTGAGGCCATTGGTGATGAAGTAGGCGGTGGCCCACAAGCACCAGACCACGACGGTGCGGCGCCGGTAGGAGGGCCCGACGACCTCCTGCCATAGCGCCTTACCGGTCGCCGCCGTTGTGGCAATCGGGGCGGTCGCTGGCACGACGGCCTCGACCACGTGTTGGCTGGCCGCCCGTTCGGCCGTGCGGATCACCGCGTCGGCCTCGCGCAGCCGGCCTCTGCCGATCAGCCAGCGCGGTGATTCGGGCAAGCGGGCCAGTGACGCAGCGACCAGAAGCCCCGGCACGGCGCCGGCAAAGAACAGTACCTGCCATCCGTACACCGGGACCACCCAGGCGGCGACCTGCCCGGTGAGCATCAGGCCCACGGGGAAGATCATCTCGTAGAGCAGGAAACTCCTGCCGCGGCCGTGCGCGCGCGACAACTCGCTGATGTAGGCGGCCGCCACCGGCATTTCTCCACCAATACCGATGCCTTGCACCACGCGGCAGACCAAGAGCACGCTGTAACTTTCAGACAACCCGCACGCCAGGCCCATCACAGACATGAGCGTGACGGCCATCGTCATGCTTGGCACACGGCCGTATCGTTCGGCCGCGGCACCAAGCAGCAGTGCCCCCACTAGTTGGCCCAGATACCCCGCGCCGATCAGCAGACCGGTCTCGGTGGCCGTGAGGTGCCAGCGAGCGATGAGGACAGGGAGCGCAAATGCGAGGGAGAGCGCATCGAAGGCGTCGAGCAGCGTGGCGCTACCGACGATGATGCGGGCTTGCACGTGCCACTTGGAGAACGGCACACGCTCGAGGCGTCCGATCAGTGCGGCCGGGTCAGGTGTCTGCGCGCCAGTAGACAATCGGCCTTTATCCTAGCGTGTCAACTTGCCACCAATGAGTGGCTGTCCTTTGGCGCGTTGGAAGAACGGGCCGGCGTACTACATCGCGCCTTCATCTGCCGACGGCCCGTAAATGGAGGGCACCGGCACATCGTTCATGCGGAGGTAGACGCCGAGCTGTGCGCGATGGTGCACGAGGTGGTTCATGACAAACGATCGCATCACCGCCACCCGCGGCATCGTCATCAGGGTCTGTCCCCCGCTCTTGAGCGTCCAGGGCCGCATCATGGTCTCGTCGGTGGTCGTGGCGAGTAGTTCCCGGGCCTTCCGCACGTGCTCGTCGAAGGTCGCGAGCGCGTCGGCCCTCGACTTCATCAGGTAGGATTCCATCTTCGGCCCACCAGGCGGGTTCATGTCCAGCTCGTCCTGCCCGAGCGTCGCCACCGCCCACATCGGAATCTCCGCGACATGGCCCGCCAGACGCGCCATCGTCATCGACTTGGGGTGCGGCCGGAAGTCGGGGTTGCCTTCCGGCACACGCTCCAGCGTTTTCCGGGTGGAGGCCACCTCGTGATCGAACTCGGGCAGCAACGACTGGCTGATGTTTAGGGACATGTCATCTCCTCGCGTCCTGGGCCACTTTTCGGCGCCAGCCCGTCATACAGGCGTCACGCTTCCCGCCTAGAATGAGATCGATCATATCTTCTGATACCTCGTGACCGGAGCGTCAGGTTGCGGGCCGGTGAAAGGGACGGATCATGGCAACGAAGAGAACCCGTTCGGCGATACACGGTGAACCTTCGGTGGACGCGCCCTCCCAAACCGAGGGAACTCCCGCGCCCACTAAGACCCGAAAGCGGACAAGTACCGCGGCCCGCGCTCAGATGGCCGTGCCTACAGCAGAAGACATTCGGGTGCGCGCCTACTACCTCTCACTCGAGCGAAACGGCGGCGGTGATCCACTGGCCGATTGGCTCCGCGCCGAGCGCGATCTGGCCGAGGGCGCGAGCAAGAAGCCGAGACGACGCGTCGCGGGGCCGAAGTAGTCGGGGTGCAGCGTACACTCTTTGAATGACCTCGACGGTGACCGGCGACGGCTGTCGCCTGGCGTATTGGGTATCGGGTAGGGCCGACGGCCCGGCGGTGGTGCTCTCGAGCCCGCTTGGAAGCGACCACACGATCTGGGAGCGGCAGCTGGCGGCGCTCGAGCCGCACTTCCGTGTCGTCCGCTACGACACGCGCGGACATGGCGCGTCTGATGCGCCGGCGGGCGACTACACGATTGAGCGTCTCGGCCTGGACGTCGTCTCACTGCTCGACGCGCTCGGTATCACACGCGCGCACCTGTGCGGCGCGTCTCTCGGTGGGCTCACCGCACAGTGGCTCGGCGCGCGCCGGCCGGACCGCATCGCCAGCCTCGTGCTCGCCAACACCGGCGCCCGCATCGGTTCAGTGCAGACGTGGAACGAGCGGATCGGCCTGGCAACGACGCAGGGGCTCGGGGCGCTGGCTGACGGCATTCTCGGCCGGTGGTTCACGCCGGCGTTCCACGCGGCGGAACCAGAGACGATCGCCGCGATCAAGGCGACGCTCCTTGGCATCAACCCGCACGGCTACGCGTCATGCGCTGCGGCCCTGCGCGACGCTGATCTGCGTCCATTGGCCCCGCACATCAAGGCGCCGACCCTGGTGTTGACCGGCACGGTCGACGAGGCCACACCACCGGCGCTCGGCTTCTGGTTGGCCGGCGCCATTCCCGGTGCGGCGCTCGTGCCACTCGACGCGGCGCACATCGCCAACGTCGAGCAGTCGGCGGCGTTCAACCGGCTGCTGTTATCGTTTCTCGTTCGCTAGGTCGGTCCGCGCCATTCGGATCGACCGCGGGTAAGGCACACGCCGAGCGGGTTGGATTCGAGCAGCATCCCGTTTGATGGACGAACAAGGCGAGGACGGGCTAGTGTAGCGGTGCTTCCGACAAGGTCATCTGCAGCGCGAGGACATGCACATGAAACACGATAAAGAAGGTGGGCTGGCACGACGGTCGTTTCTGACCAGGATCACGGCCGGCGCAGGTGCGTTTGGGGCGGTCTTCAGTGGCGGGTCCATCGCGGCGGCGCAGTCGGCGCCGGCCGGTGGAGCGTTCGAGCCGGCTCGTCATGCTGAGGATGACTGGTTCGACCAGACCGGCGCCGCCAAGCATCGCTGCTTCTACGACAACACCACGCCCGGCGGACTTGGCCAAGCCCTGTCTTTCGCCCGCAACTCCTTCACCGCCAACGCAAGCGGCTACAAGCTGGCCGACGCCGACTTGGCGCAGATCATCTGCGTGCGCCATACGTCGACGCCCTTCGCCTTCACCGATGCGATGTGGGTGAAGTACGGCTCAGCGCTGTCCGAGCGCGCCGACAACTTCGTCGACCCGAAGACGAAGCAGGTGCCGATCGTCAACGTGTACATGGCCGGTGACTACGGCGATGCGCTGAGGAACCGCAGCGTCACGATCGACCAGTTGGCCAAACGCGGGGTGCGCTTTGCCGTGTGCGCCATGGCGACCCGTGGTGCGGCCCAACTCGCGGCCCAGAAGAGCGGCGGCGACGTCGACGCCATCTTCAAGGAACTGTCGGAGAACCTCATCCCGAATGGTCGCCTGGTACCCGCGGGAATCGTGGCCGTGAACCGCGCACAAGAGCGCGGCTACTCACTGGTCTACGTCGCCTAGGGCAAGGAAACCGCGCGCGGGCCTGCGCCCTCGTGGAGGCCGGTTCTCTAGTGGAGGCCGGTCCTCTAGCGGGCGGCCACCTTCTTGGAGAGCGAGCCGTAGATCAGCTCCTCGGTGAACTCCACGCACTTGAACTCGTTCCGCTGCGCCTTCGGTTCCTTGCGGCGATACAGCGGGAAGCTGATCTTCCACGGACGCGTGAAGACCTTCGGGTCCTCAATGGTCGCTTCGTACTGCAGATGATCGGGAGACGTCGGCGTATACCGCTCGACCACCTTCAGCGTCTCGCTGCTGAAGTTGCCCGCCCGGTCGAACCAGCTCTTGCCGTTGAAGTCGGTGACGGTCACCACGAGGGTGTCGCCGTCCCACTCGCCGTTTGACCACCCCATGAACGAGTCGGCGGGTGGGCGCACATGATTTTCCATGTTGATCAGACGGCTCGCGTCCGCGTACTCGTACGAGATCAACATCTGGTTGGTGCCCTGAATAATCTGGAAGGGATACGGTAGATAGGTCACCCGCGGCACACCCGGCAGGTAGCACTTGAGTTCCGGGTCGCCCAGTTCGAAGTTGTCGGGATCGACCATCAGGCGCTTCTCGTAGTTCTCCTTCTTCTTCGCTCGAGCCCAATCCTGGTAGGGGATCTCGTTCGATTCGACGATCCCCTGCCCGGCCGGCATCGCTCCCCAGGCCCCCAGCGCCAGCACCGGGCCCGCCTGCGCGGAGTGGTCCTGAATATCCCAGTAGGCGGTGTTCATGGCCTGCCAGACCCCGTTGATGTCGGGGTGACTGCTTCCGACAAGTCTGGGCGCAACGTAGCGGCCGTCCCCGCTCGGCGCGGAACGGCTCAAGCAGCCCACCGTCCCTGCGGCCACGATGGCGGCGGCCACAAGACCACCTTTCAGCACTCTCTGCATGGACACAATCTCCTCAATCGATCGTCGAACCCGGCTCAGACAGACAGGCGAAGGACTTGATGCCGACTATCGCCGGTTGGATTTCGAACCGCGGGCCTTTTCGAGGTTCCGCTCACTCCGAAGCATGTTGACCATGCCGTAGTTACCCTCATGGCAGGCGTACTCGTAGAGCGGGCCTTCGTCGATGCGCCACGGCATCTGCGCCGTAAACGGTCGTTCCCAGGTCGTCGGGTCGTTGACCGTGAACTCGTAGTTCATTTGATCATTCGCCATTCTGGTGAAGCGCTCGGTCACGACCCGGTTCGGGCCGGAACCCTCGTAGTTCGAATCGCGATGAAAGTTCTTGGTCTCGACAACCAGCGTGTCGCCTTCCCAGTGGCCACGCGAGACGCCAAGCCACGGCCGAATGCTGTCGCCCGTGAAGGGCCGTCCGTCGAGGGGAATGATGCGGGTCTCGTGGATTTGCTCCTGCAGCATGGCGACGTAGCCGGGTCCCTGGACGATCTGGTTGTTGTTGTTGTATCCGCTCGACCGAATAGGCACGGGACGGTACACCAAGCACCGCTCGTTCAAGGCGCGACTGGCATAGGAGTCGAAGCCGCGCCGGTTACCGCCCATGCCGCCTTCAAGGAGTGCCAACCGTTCGGCGCCGGCCTTGGTGTACGGAGGGAGGCGGCCGTCGGGGGGATCGACGATGAGCGACGTGCGCCCCGCCGATACTCCGCGGTCCCACCATTCCTGGTTATATGCCAGCTCGACATCGGTGGTTTTGTCGAGATTCTTGCGGTTCTCGACCGACGCGCGGGTGGCTTCCTTGTCGTTGATCGCCTTGATCTCCTCGGGGGTCAGACCGGCACGGTCCGCAAACTCGCCCTTGAGGGGCCGCTGCAGCGGTGTGATTGTGCCGAAATTCCAGATGCCTTGAATGTCTGGATCTCCCCACGGCGTCCGCGACACCTTGTAGGTATCGGCCTTGGCTTTGTCCTTCGCTTCAGGCGCCTGGGCCTTCACTGCCGTGACCAGCGCCACCGCGGTAACCAGCAGGCCGACGCCCAGGCCAACGAGATATTGGCGACTCATAAATCCGACCCTCCATGCGTGCGGCCTTCGTGATCCGACCGGGTGCGCCGCGCAGAGTAGTCCGGATGCGGGTGGGAACGCAAGGCCACGCCGGCAAAAACAGCCCCTTCTTCTTGTCAGTGGTGGTCTTCACGGACTGGGAATGATCGCCGCCCGCTCTTTGTCCCCGCTCGTCATCGTGGAACTGGTCAAGGTCGCCCCCGGCGCGTTGTCAGAGGTCATGAATCACGCGTGGAGGGGGAAGGCGGCCCGCAAGACATTGAGTACCGCCAGCACATCAATAACTACTCGCCGCATGACCGACCCCAAGAGGACGCCCTCTAGCCGATCGGCCTCGTGACCCGACTATCCGACGCTCGTGCCGAATAGCCTTCCGACTAAGGCCGTGGCGGCCATCGCCAATACGCCCCAGACCGTGACGCGCGTCGCGCCGACCAGCATCGGTGCCCCGCCGATTCGGGCAGCTGCGGCGCCGAGTGCGACGAGGCACAACAACGACACCACAAAGACGGCCAGCACGAGCGCTGTCGATGGTGCGACAAGAATCGTCGCGATGGGCACTCCCGCGCCGACGGCGAATGTTGCCGCCGACGCGAAAGCTGCCTGCAACGGTCGCGCGGCTAGTTCTTCGGTGAGGCCAAGCTCGTCGCGCGCGTGTGCCGCCAGTGCGCCAGTGGCCGTCAACTGCCGCGCCACTGTTCGAGCCAGCTCCGGTTCCAACCCGCGCCGGATGTAGATGCCGGTCAGTTCCTCTTCCTCCGCTTTCGGCTCTGTCGCTAGCTCGTGCCGCTCCCGCGTGAGATCCGCCTGTTCGGTGTCCGCTTGGGAGCTGACCGACACGTATTCGCCTGCGGCCATTGACAGCGCGCCAGCCACAAGACCCGCTACGCCAGCGACCAGGACGTCTTGGCGAGCCGCCTCCGCCGCGGCCACGCCGACGACAAGACTCGCGGTTGACACGATGCCGTCGTTGGCGCCGAGCACCGCCGCTCGAAGCCATCCGATCCGCTCGCTCCGATGACGCTCACGGTGGGCCATAGTGCGCCTCGTTCATCCGATGATTGTAAGGGCCGACGGCCCTGCCTTAAGGAACAGATAAGGTTTTGCCGCCACACTGGCCCCGGTGGTTCTACAGACAAGGAGATTCGCCATGCAAGGTTCCTCAAACCGGTCCGTCGTCATCATCTCCGGCCTGCTCACGCTGCTTGTTCTGGGCGGCGCGACGATGGCCGTCGCGTTCCGCAATGGCTGGGTGCACGTCGCCTCGACTGCGCCGCGCCCGGATGCGGTGACTGCCCTCGCCCAGCCGACCGGCACCGACCGCAGTCGAACCGTCACTCCGTCTCGAGAGGCCGACCCCTCGGCCGCGCCTGAGGCGGACGCCGACCAGAGCGAGATCGCGGTCTATCGCGGGAAGCTCGAGGAGGCGTATCGGGCACTCGATGATGCCTACGCCCAAGTCCGCTCGCTGCAGACGGCGCAGTCACAGCTCGCGTCACGTGGCGACGGGGATCGTGCCTTCACGGACCATGACGACCAGCGTCATGAACGACCTTCTCGACATCGGGAATCAGATGACGACTGAACGGTCCGCGGGACACGGCGCCACTGATGCGGAGGACGGATCATGAACGCGCACAACACGAACGCGGGCTCGAAGACGCCAGCACGTCGAACCGGACCACCCGTCATGGCCGGTCAGTGGTGGAAGGCGTGGGTGCTGCTGACTGGGCTCGGCGTCACCGTGCTCGGTTGGATGACGCTTCCACGCAACGAGCCGGCGCCAGTCAACGGCACGATCCCATCACAGATGTCGCTGTCAGTTGAGAACGCCCCCGTCGTCCGCGTCGATCGAATCGAGCGACCGCGGCGAGTCTCCTCCGACATCCGCACATTGCCGGGAATGCCGGAGAAGCCGGTGTTTCAGGCTCCGATCACACGCACGCGACGTTCCTGAGCCCGCCATGCTCCACCAACGTCACTTCCGCGCGATGAACACGGACGTCGGCGTTTGGGTGTGGTCCACCGCTGCGGTCCGCGCGCCGATCATCGGACGGTCCCTCGAATGGGCGGAAGGCGTCTTCGCACGCGTCGAGGACGAGCTCAGCCGGTTCCGACGCACCTCCGCGCTCAGTCGCCTCAACCAGGCGGCGGGTCGCGGGCCGCAGGCGGTGTCACCGCTGCTCTGGACGGTCTTGCTGTCGGCGCTCCAGGCGGCGGACGACAGCGGCGGCATCTACGACCCGACACTGCTCCGCACACTCGAGCGGATCGGGTACGACCGGAGCTTCGAAACGATTCAGGGCCTCTGCGCCCAGGAGGCCATCGCGAGCCAACCGGCGTTCGGCTCCTGGCGACTCGTGACGCTCGACGACGCGGCCCATTCAGTCTCGCTACCCACCGAGGTGGCCCTCGATTTCGGCGGCATCGCCAAGGGGTGGACGGTCGATCACGTGGCGTCCGCGCTGGCACCACTCGGTCCAGTGCTGGTGGATGCCGGCGGCGACTTGCGTGTGATCGGCGCGGTCGGTGGCGAGGCGTGGCCGATTGCCGTGCAGGATGCGTTCGAGCCCGAACGCGACCGCACCGTCGTGCGCTTGGGCGAAGGTGCACTGGCGACCAGCAGTATCGGTGGACGCCAGTGGCGGTGCGGAGGCCGCATGCTGCACCACGTCATCGACCCGAGAACCGGAACGGCGGCAGAGAGCGACCTCCATTCCGTGACGGTGCGGGCACCGAGCGCCGCGATAGGCGACGTCGCCGCCAAGGTCGTTCTGGTGTTAGGCAGTGTTTCCGGATCCGCCTATCTGCTCGCGCGGGGCCTCTCCGGACTGCTGACTACTATTCAAGGACGCGAGATACCTGTGGGCGACTTTCGACAGGAAGAGATGGAACATCATGCATCGGTCCATCGCCGTTGAGGCGGGAGAGGCGGCGCCGGGCAGCGTGCTGTTGAGCACGGTGGTGGGCATCACGCTCGCGACCGGGGGCTTTGCCATCGGTGTCGGTGCCACTGGCATCGCCGAGGGGTCGACATCGTTCTGGTATCTGAGCCGGGCCTCCGGGTTCGTGGCGTACGTGCTGCTCTGGGGCTCCGTGGTGTGGGGGCTGCTCCTCAGCACCGGCACCGGGCGCCGCTGGATGCGGCCGCCCGTCTTGCTCGACGCGCACCAGTTCCTCAGCACCGCCGCCGTGGGCTTCGCGAGCTTTCACGGCTTGGTGCTGATGGGCGACCGGTACGTGAGCTTTCCGCTCCTGGCGATTGTCGTGCCGTTCACGGGCAGCTACGAACCGCTGTTGGTGGCCTGTGGGCAGATCGCCATCTGGATGTCGGTGCTGCTGATCGCCAGCTTCCACCTCCGTCGTCATCTCGGTGGCCAGGCGTGGAGGCGACTGCACTACGCCAGCTTCGTCGCGTTCTGCCTGGCGTCTATCCACGGGCTGGCGCTCGGCAGCGAGAGCGCGACCCTGTGGGTCAGCCTCCTGTACCTGGGAACGGTGGGCCCCACGATCTTCCTCTGCCTCTACCGTGTGCTCTCCACGCCAAGGCTGCGCCTTCTCACTCCTTAAGGGCACGGTAAGGTCCGGCTCCTACACTTGGCATTCAAGGGTGGACGCTGACGAACCGAACACCCTACGCCAGTCGGCCCCGTTCGTTGTGCACTCTTCCAAGGAGTTGACGTATGAATCCCGCCCATCTCCATCTGATGCTGAACCACGTTCCTGTTCTTGCCGTTCCCTTCGGCCTGGCGGTGCTGGGCTGGGCGATGTTTCGACCGCGTCCTGAGTTCGCCAGGCTCGCCTTGATCGTCTTCGCCTTCTCGGCGCTGGCGACCATCCCGACCTATCTGACGGGTGAGCCCGCGGAAGACGCCATCGAAGGGGTGGCCGGCGCGATCGAACCCTGGGTAGAGCCACACGAAGAAGCCGCGCTCGTCTCGCTCATCCTCGGCGAGGCACTCGGCGTCCTTGCGATCGCAGGGCTCTGGAGCGCGCGACGCGCCGTCTCTCCGTCTCGTCCGATGCTGATGGCCGGTCTTGTCCTCGCGCTGGCGACGGCAGGTTCTTTGGCGTATACGGCGAATCTCGGCGGACTCATTCGACACACCGAGATCCGCAGCGGCGCGCCCCTCACCGGCGCCGGGGGCGACGGCGGGGACCATGGTGAGCGATGAGTGTAAAGAGCCACCTGGGTCTACACCGTCTTGAGGTCGGCGTTCGCCACATTGAGGTTAAGGGCCCGGTAAGGTTCAGTTCCTACACTGGCATTCGAGGTTGACAGGCAAGGAGGCCTTATGACAACGAACACCCATGGACACACGGTGTGGAACCTGACGAACCGGGTGATGGCCGTGATTGACGATGCTGGGAAGGCGCAGGCCGCCGTCGACTCGCTCGAACGAGCCGGCGTCCCGGAGCACGAACTGGCGGCCCTGTCCGGCGCTGAGGGGATTCACGAGATCGACGCCGACGGTAGCCACGGCGCCGCCGTAAAGCAGGCACTTCGGGCCTTGCAGAGCGTGACGACCGAAGGCACTCATCTCCGGCACTACGAAGCGGAACTGGCGCAAGGCCACCTCGTCGTCGATGTCACCGTGCACGGACGACAGAAGCGTGACACAGTCGTGCAAGTGCTCCGCAGCTGCGGCGCACATTTCATCAACGCGTATGGGCCGTGGACCATCGAGAGCGTGGCCGCCTGACGAAGGAGTGACATGCGCGTGCTGATAGTCGAGGATGACCGGCTGCTCGGGGACGCCCTGGCTGCTGGACTGAAGCAGCGCGGATTCCAGGCGGACTGGGTGCAGGATGGGCGCGACGCGCAGGCCGCCATCCGCGTCGAGCCGTTTGCCGCGGTCGTCCTCGACCTTGGCTTGCCTGGCCTGGGAGGCCTCGAACTCCTGCGAGGCGAGCGCGCTCGCGGCAACAAGGTCCCGGTGCTGATCCTCACCGCCCACGATGCCGTCCAAGACCGGATTGCGGGCTTGGACAGCGGAGCGGACGACTACGTGGTCAAACCGACCGACCTCGATGAGCTCGCGGCCAGGCTCCGAGCCCTCGTCAGAAGGTCCAAGGGCGAGCCGGCGCCTGTCCTGCAGAACGGGCCGTTGGTGCTCGATCCGGCGACGCGGATTGTGACGCTCGACGGTCAGGCGATGGATCTGCCGCCGAGAGAGTTCACGCTGCTCCAGGAGCTGATGCTCAACGCCGGCCGCGTGCTGTCGCGCGAACAGCTCGAGGAACGCATGTACCGGTGGGGCGACGAGGTGGAGAGTAATGCGGTCGAAGTGCATGTGCACCACTTGCGGCGCAAACTGGGGGCTCAGGTCGTGAAGACGATTCGCGGAGTGGGATACATGATGCCGCGAGGCGACCATGCCTGAGACGCGCCAACCCTCTGTCCGACGCCAGCTCCTGGTCCTGCTGCTCACGGCGGTGTCGGCGGCGTGGATCATCGCCGCCGGTCTCAGCTTCGTGGACGCGCGACGTGAAGTGTCCGAAGTACTCGACGGGCATCTCGCGCAAGTCGCCTCGTTGGTCAGCGTGCAATCGGACCGTGACGATGACGAGATCGATACCGAGCACGCGCCGCTGCTGCACCGCTACAGCCGCCGTGTGATGTTCCAGGTCTGGGAAGGCGGCACAGTGCTTCGGTTGCATTCTCAGAATGCGCCGAACACACCACTGTCAAGCGAGAAGGACGGATTCAGCGATGCGACGGTCGGCGGATCGCGCTGGCGCGTGTTCAGCGCATGGGATCCGCGAGGCCGCGTGGTGGTCCAGGTGGCCGAGCAGTTCGACGAGCGCGATGAACTGGCCACAGCCGTCGCGCGCAACTTCGTGGTGCCGCTTGCGGTCACGCTGCCTGTCCTGGGCGTCCTGATCTGGGCCGCCGTGGGCCGGGCGGTGCGGTCGCTCATGCACGTCAACCAGCAGGTGGCGTCCAGGGCTGCGGACAACCTGACGTCGATTGATGTCGCCGACGCACCGGCAGAGATTGGCGGACTCGTCACGAACCTCAATCAACTGTTCCAGCGCGTCCAGGGGTTGATCGAACAGGAGCGCCACTTCACGGCCGACGCGGCACACGAGCTCCGGACGCCGTTGGCCGGCATCCGGGCGCAGGCGCAGGTCGCGCGGGGCGCGACGGATGACGCCGAGCGCGCGCAGGCGCTCGACGGCGTGATGACCGGCTGCGATCGTGCAGCCCACGCCGTCGAGCAGATGTTGACGCTGGCACGCCTGGCCCCGGACGCGGTGTCGTTTCAGCCGACGTCGGTGGATCTCGGGGCCGTGCTCAAGGCGACCATCGGCGAGCTCGCACCGACCGCCGTCGCGAAGCACATGGACATCGCGCTCAACGACGGTCGTGGCGCGGTCGTCTCGGGCGACGCCGGGCTGCTCGCGATTCTCTTCAGGAATCTGATCGACAACGCCATCCGGTACAGCGCTCCAGACACGAAGGTCGACGTAGACATGGACGTGACGACCTCCGACGTGCGCGTGACGGTCAGAGATGCGGGCCCTGGCATTCCAGCCGAGCAGCGCGCGGACGTCGGTCGCCGTTTCTACCGGGCGCCGGGAACACGGGCGTCTGGGAGTGGGCTTGGGCTGTCGATCGTGCAACGGATCCTCGACCTACATCGGGGCACGATCCGGCTCAACACGCCGCCGACGAACATTGGACTGCAGGTCACGGTCGCTCTACCGCGTGTCGTGGGATGAGCGCACCTCACCGTCAATCCAACCGCTCTTGTTCCTTGTCCGGCGGTCATGCGATCAATCTGGCCGCGGAGGACCCGACGCCTGCAGCGGTCGTCGCGCAGGTTCCGGCGATCGACAAGAGCACGCGGAATCTCAACCGAGGCAAAGGTGAAGATGACTCGGAATCTGCGGTCGTTGCAGTGTGCCAGTCCAACGGCCAGATAGAATGCCCCCATGGAGCCTCTCGCCGGCAACACGCTGGTCCTCAAGCGCATGGGCATCGATACGCACGAGGAGCCGATTGTCTATATGCGGGCCGACTGTCACGTCTGCCGCTCCGAAGGTTTCTCCGCGCACTCCCGCATCTTGATCACGACGGAGCGCGCGTCGATTATCGCGACGCTCAACGTGGTCCGCGATGGCTTCGTGCTGCCGACGGAAGCCGGACTGTCCGAAGCCGCGTGGCAGCTCCTCGATGCCACGCCGGGGCAGACGGCCTGCCTCTCGCATCCGCGGCCCGTCGAGTCCCTCGGGGCGGTGCGGGCCAAGATCTTCGGGCACGCCTTTCGGGACGAACAACTGGTGCGGATTCTCCAGGACATGGAGGCGGGCCGCTATACCGACATCGAGCTGTCCGCCTTCCTGACTGCGTGCGCGGCGGCCGGGATGAGCCTGGACGAGGTTGTGGGGCTGACCCGTGGCATGGTCCAGGTGGGCGAACGTATCACGTGGGACCATACCGTCGTCGCAGACAAGCACTGTGTCGGCGGCCTGCCGGGGAACCGCACGACGCCCATCGTCGTGTCGATCGTGGCGGCAGCCGGCGTGTGTATTCCGAAGACGTCATCGCGCGCGATCACATCTCCGGCGGGCACCGCCGATGCGATGGAAACACTGACTCGAGTCGATCTCGACCTCCCGGCGATGCGCCGCGTCGTGGAGCGTGAGGGCGGATGTGTGGTCTGGGGTGGGGCCATTCACCTCAGTCCGGTAGACGACCTCTTGATTCGGGTGGAACGCGCCCTCGACCTCGACAGCGATGCGCAATTGGTCGCCTCCGTGTTATCGAAGAAGGTCGCAGCCGGCTCCACTCATGTCGTCATTGATATCCCGGTCGGACCGACCGCGAAGATCCGCACGCCAGATGCGGCGCACGCACTCGCCCGCCTCCTCGAGCGCGTCGGACGCGACGTGGGATTGGTGGTGCGCCCGGTCGTCACAGACGGCTCTCAACCGATCGGCAGGGGTATCGGGCCTGCCCTCGAAGCACGGGACGTCATCGCCGTAACGCGCGGTGACCATGACGCACCTCACGACTTGAAAGAGCGGGCGATCCTTCTCGCCGGTGAGCTGCTCGAGCTCGCCGGCGCGTGCGCGACCGGGCACGGGGCCTCAGAGGCGCGTGCTGTGCTAGATGACGGCCGTGCCTGGCGAAAGCTGCAGGCGATTTGCGAGGCGCAGGGTGGCATGCGCACTCCCCCGGCCAGCACCCAGCAGTTCGCATTCACGGCGCCCGCGGACGGGAGCATCACCGCATTCGACTGCCGGAGGCTGGCGCGCGCCGCCAAGCTCGCCGGGGCCCCGGCAGATCCGGCGGCGGGCATCGACCTCCATGTCCGTCTCGGTCAGGTCGTGGAGCGTGGCCAGGCGCTATTCACGTTGCACGCGGAAAGCCCCGGGGAACTGGCGTACGCGCGCGAGTATCTCACCGCGCACGCCGATGTCGTGGTGATTGGAGCGGTGCCGTGAACGCGGTGGTGCTCGCCCTCCCGGAGAGCGCGGCCCTCGCCCGGCGGGTCAGCGAGCACGCGGCGATGCCGCTCGGTGTCGTGGAGTCACGACAGTTTCCGGACGGCGAGACCTACCTGAGAGTCGACGCGGAGTGTGCCCACAAGAGTGTCGTCCTGGTCTGCACGCTGGACCGTCCGGACCACAAGGTCCTCCCGCTCGTATTCTTGGCGGACACCGCCCGCGCGCTGGGTGCCACGCGCGTGGGCCTGGTGGCGCCGTATCTGGCCTACCTGCGTCAGGACCGCCAGTTTCGCCCCGGTGAGGCCGTGACATCACGGACGTTCGCGCGACTCCTGTCGGGGTACGCGGATTGGCTGGTCACGATCGACCCGCATTTGCACCGCTACGATACGTTGAATGACATCTACAACGTACCGAGCCGCGTCGTCCACGCGGCGCCCGCCCTGGCGGCGTGGATTGCCGCGCATGTGGATTGCCCGGTCCTGGTGGGACCCGACGCGGAGAGCGCGCAGTGGGTAACGGACGTCGCCGATCGTGTGGGCGCACCGAGCGTGGTGATGCGGAAGACGCGGCGCAGCGACCGGGTGGTGGAGGTGTCGGCGCCCGACATGGAGGCCTATCGACAGCATACGCCCATCGTCGTGGACGACATCGTGTCCTCCGCGCAGACGATGGTCGAGACGGTGAAGTGTCTCGTAGCTGCGGGCCTTCGTGCACCCGTCTGCGTGGCGGTGCATGCGTTGTTCTCGGACACAGCCGAGCAGGCGCTGCTGGACGCAGGAGCGGCGCGGATTGCGACGACCACCTCGGTGCCGCACTCGACGAATATGATCGACGTCGTGCCGCTCATGATCTCGGCTATTCGCGAGCTTGCTACCGGTCGCCTTTGAGCGCCTGTCGCATCGACATATGAGTGGCATGCCCCGCTCTTCAACGGCCTGCAGGCGCTAGTAGCAGATCAATCAGCGACGAATGCGCTCGCGGACCGTCTCTCGTTACGCCGAGGCCTCATGGAGATCGACGCGCCGCCGCCAGGAGTAGCCGCTGCTCCGCCGCAGCCATGGCGTGTGCGCCGCGTCCACGGCATCGACGTGGGGCCTGCTCGGGCCCGTACGGCGTAGCAAGCGGAATCGCCGGGCGAATGCGCGTCGGCCCTCCCGCGCGAGCTGACAACGACAGTCCCGCCGCGGTTTCGTTCTTGCGAACAGCTTCGGACGTAAACCGTTGTCCTCTCGGCGAACAACCGGTGCCATCAGTACCGTCATCATGATTCCCCGGCAGAAGCGCGGTCTCGTGACGGCAGCACACGTGTCCTCGATCGTCCACCAGATTGCGTGCGATGCCGCATCGACCGCGCATATTCGTAGAGCAGCGGCAAGGCTCCCACGAGCAGGCTTCCGCCCCCCGCAATGGCCCAGTCATCGGCATGCAGCGACTCAAGATGCAGCGCCGCAGCCAGAGGTCGGACCTGCGTCAAGACGAGGGAGAGTACGATGGTCGCGGCCACGACGACTCGCGACATCGTCGTGCGGAACCGGCTGAGCGCAGCGGTCAGCGTGGCGCTCGAGAGCGTGAGCACCGCCAAGGCCATGGCACGTCCGTGGTCAACCTGACCGGTCTCGAAGCTCCGGACGTAGCCCGCCATGACAAACAGGGTGACGAGTACGCCGACCACACCAATCAGGAGCCATTCGGCACGAGAAAAGAATCGCACCGCACGACGTCCGTCGACTGGCCCGAATCCGTCGGGCGATGGTAGTCCCTGAAACACCAGCAGGGCTGTGGGATGGATCAGCATCTCGAGCCAGACGATGTGAGTCGGCAGGTACAGGAGCGGGTGGCCCGCCAGAGGAACCAACGCCGCCGTGATGACCAATGGGATGTGGATCATCAGGATGTACTGGAAGCTGAGTTGCAGGTTTCGGAACAATTGCCGCCCTTCGGCGATGGCCTGCACGATGGTTCGGAAGTTGTCATCGAGCAAGACGATGGACGCCACCTCACGCGCGCTGCGCGTGCCACGCTCGCCCATGGCGACCCCGATGTCTGCGGCTTGAAGCGCCGGCACGTCGTTGACGCCGTCGCCGGTCACGG
>JBEBGG010000137.1:0-9134 GCA_040081555.1 Vicinamibacterales bacterium | reverse complement strand
CGTCCGCGCAGATTGAGGAACAGCGGCAGCAGGTCAGGCATCACAAAATCAAAGAAACATAGTAATACACTGGCATCTATGTCTTACCGAATGCGCCAGATCGCAGCGGCCTTCGTGCTTTTGACGCTTTATGGCGGGGTCGGTTCCGCTCATGCCCAACGGCTCGATTCCAACACGGTCCCGAGCCACTACGACTTGGCGTTCGATGTCGACCTTGCGCAGGCCAGATTCAGCGGCGTTGAGACCATCGCGGTGGACCTCAAGGCGCCCTCGCGCCGCATCGTCCTCCATGCGCTCGACCTTCAGTTTCAGGACGTCACCATTGAGGCCCAAGGCCAGACTCAGCGCGCCTCGACGACGCTCGATGGTCCGACCGAGACGGCCGCCTTGGTCACCGCCCGACCCATTCCAGCCGGCCCTGCGCGCATTCACGTCCGCTTCACGGGGATCCTGAACGACAAGCTTCGCGGCTTCTATCTGAGCAAGGCCAACAACCGCCGCTACGCCGTCACGCAGCTGGAGTCGACCGACGCCCGCCGGGCCTTCCCGTGCTTTGACGAGCCGGCTTACAAGGCGACATTCTCCGTCTCACTCACCATCGACGCCGCTGACACCGCCATCGCCAATGGCCAACTCCTCTGGGACGCGCCAGGCCCCGGCGCGGGGCGACACACGCTGGTGTTCACCGAGACCGCGAAAATGTCGTCCTACTTGGTGGCCATGGCCATCGGCGACTTTCAGTGCGTCAGCGGTCAGGCCGACGCGACACCCATTCGCATCTGCGCAACGCCGGACAAACACGAGCTCGGCCAGGTCGCGCTCGACGCCGCCAAGCAGATTCTCACGTTCTACAACCGCTACTACTCAGTCAAATACCCGTTCGGCAAACTCGACGTCGTCGCCGTTCCTGATTTCGCAGCGGGCGCCATGGAGAACACCGGCGCGATTTTCTATCGCGAGGTTGATCTGCTGGCTGATTCACGGACGGCGTCGGTCGCCAGCATGAAGCGCATCTGGGAGGTGCTGGCGCATGAGATGGCCCATCAATGGTTTGGCGACCTCGTGACCATGCGGTGGTGGGACGACCTGTGGCTGAATGAAGGCTTTGCCACATGGATGGAAAAGCGGCCAATGATCGCGCTGAAGCCAGAGTGGAAGGTCGAACTCGACGAGGTTGGCGACACGCACGTCGCGATGAGTCTCGACTCTCTCGCCTCCACACGATCGATCCATACCACCGTCGAGACGCCCGCCGAGATCGAAGGCTCGTTCGACCGCATCGCCTACGAAAAGGGTGCCTCGGTGATGCGCATGATCGAAGGCTATGTCGGTGCCGACGTCTTCCGCACCGGCGTCAACGCGTACCTCGAGAAACACGCCTACGGCAATGCGACGTCGGAAGACTTCTGGCGGGCAATGACGGCCGCCTCAGGCAAACCCGTTGATCGCATTCTTCCAACCTTCGTGAACCAGCCTGGCGTACCGCTGGTAAACGTCGCGCAGAGCTGCAGCGGCGGCACGACTACGCTGACCCTCGTGACGCAGCGCTTTCTCACATCCACCGCAGCCCCGATACCGCGCAACCCGCTGTGGCAGCTGCCCATCTGCGTCAAGACGCCGACAGGCGCAACCACCTGCCAGGTGGTCTCCGACCAACGCGCCACGATCTCGCTCCCCGCCAGCAGCTGCGCTCCATGGGCGTTCATCAACGCGGGCGCCACCGGCTACTACCGAACGGCCTATGCGCCCGAGATCTTGCGCGCGATGAACGCAGACATTGCCGCGCGGTTCACCGACGCGGAGCGATTGACACTGGTCGGCGACGAGTGGGCCCTGGTGAGCCTGGGGACACATTCCATCGCCGAGTACATGACGCTGGTGTCGGGATTCGTCAAGGAACGCGCCAGCGGCGTCCTTGACGAAATCGCGGGCCGGCTCGCGCACGCCCACGCCTACCTCACCACCACCGCATCGCGTGAGGCATTCGAACGGCGTGTCCGGCAGCAGTTCGGTTCGCTGCTATTTGACGAGCTCACCTTCGGCGCCGCCCCGGACGAAGACGACGACCGGCGGGCCCTGCGCGCCACGGTGATTGAGCTGGTCGGCGTCACGGGCAACGATCCCAGCGTGTCGACCACGGCGCAGATTGCACTCGAGCGCTCGATGCGCGGCGGCACGCCACTCGACGCCACCGCCGCCGATGCCATCGTGCGCGTTGCCGCCATCACGGGCGACGCTGGTCTGTGGGGCCGACTGCTCGATGCGTCGAAGAGCGCCACGTCACCCGCCGAGCAATATCGCGACCTCTACGCGCTCCCGATGTTCCGCGATCCGGCACTGGTGGACCGCGGTCTGAATCTTGCCCTGACGCCGGAGCTGCGCAGCCAGGACACCGCCAGCTTCCTCGGTCGATTCCTGCGCAATAGCACCGCGCGGCCACGCGCATGGGCCTTCATCAAACAGCACTGGGACGCGATCCTGCCAAAAATCAGCATCTCACTCGGCGACGTCCGCCTGGTCGAGTCGCTCGGTGCCTTCTGCGACCCCGCGGCCCGAGATGATGTGCGGAGCTTCTTTGCCGCGCACCAGCTCCCAGCAGCGACGCGCGCCCTGGATCAGACTCTCGAGCGGATCAACAACTGCATCGCCTTGAAGGATCGCCAGAGCCCGGCGCTGACGGCGTGGCTCTTGGCGCAGGACCGGTAGTCTCTGGCCGAGGCGTCGGGCCGCGGTCCTTGGACGATTCACCCATGACGCTCCCTCGCTCGTTCTACAACCGTCCGACGCTCGACGTCGCCCGCGATTTGCTTGGGAAGGTCCTCGTGCATCGACGCCGAAGTGTCATCACCAGCGGCGTCATCGTCGAAGTCGAAGCCTACATCGGCGAAGACGACCCCGCGTGTCACGCGGCGCCTGGACCAACCGCTCGCAATGCTCCGCTCTACGGCCCGCCGGGCTTTGCCTACGTGTATCTGAACTACGGAATCCATCATTTGGTGAATGCCGTGACCGAGACTGAATCCCGACCGGCCGCGGTGCTGATTCGCGCGCTCGAACCGCTCGATGGCATCGAGACGATGCGGCGACGTCGCCGGCGGAACGCGAAGGGACCGACCACGCCGGACCGCGGTCAGATCGCCGTAGCCGAGTTGTGCCGAGGGCCCGGCAATCTGACAGTGGCCATGGCCATCGGTCCTGGACTCAATCGGGAAGACCTCTGCGGCGACCGACTCTTCATTGAGGACCGTGGCGGACGAGTGGGGCCTATTGTGTGGGGCCCGCGCATCGGCATCCGCGTCGGCACTGAACGACCCTGGCGCGCGTACGTCGACGCACACGCCGCGGTGTCAGGACGAAGAACGAGGCCAAGGGCCAGGACCTCAGGCCTGCCGGGCTAACGCTCCGGCTCCGGCTTCGGCTCCGCAGGAGACGCGCCGGTCACGCGCGCAACGGCGCGGCGCGCACTGAGGGCCACGGCGGGGTCCTTGTCGGCGGTCAGCGGCTGTAGGACTGCAAGCGCCGCCTGATCCGCGGACGCGCCGAGCGCATCCACAATGTCCACACGCACACCCTTGGGCGTGCGCATCAGCGCACCAAAAGCGGCAGCCCGCCCCGGCGCAAGTTCGTAGACATACTGCAGCGCCTGATCGCGGAGACTTTGCCGGTCGAGCGCCTCGACGATCGTCGTGACCTCGCCGTCGGCCAGTTTTACGTTCGCGAAGTGACTGGCCAGCAGGATGGCTTCCCGCTTCTCCGTCCGCATCAGAGTCTGGACCTCGGCCCAACGACCGCGCTCTCCAGCACGTCCGATACCCTCAATCGCAATCATCCGGAACGTCGGGTCCTTGCCATTGAGGCGCTCGACAAACTGCGGCATGTTTGCCGGGTGGGCGATGCGCGCCATCGAGTCAAACGCCCGCTCGGCCAAGGGCCCCTTGCGGTAGAACATCAGCAGTTTGCTCAGTCCTTCGATTGATCGCTCGTACTGCATCATGCCCAGTGCCCACATGGCGGTCTCTCGCACCGGACTTTCAACGGCATTCAGTGTGCTGATCACGGCATCGCCCAGATGCTCCTCGATCGGCCCATCGCCAGACCGACGCGCGAACACGCGACCGACCACCCGCAGGGCTGCCACTCTCATCGTCGGATCGGGCGATCCCATCAGTCCCGCAAACGTCGGCGCGACACGCAGCAACAACGCCGGTCGATCGGCGGGACTCACTTCGCCGGCAAGCGCGCCAAATGCATACATGGACTCGTAGGCCACCCGGGCACTGCGATCGGTCGCGGCGGTCGCCAGCGCCAGGGCCACCGCCAGCGGCACACGGCGCGGTCCGAGCACCGAAGCGCCCGCCGTGAAGATCGGCTCCGCCGACACATTGCCGCGCACCTCGACGATGAAGCCAACACGCTTCTTCGGCGTCACCTTCTCCGCAAGAAAGATGTTGAGCTCCGCGGCGATGGCGTTCAGCTGCACGTCGTCCACCGGATCCGTCACCAACGGCGCCAACGGCAGGGCCGCCTCTAGATAGGCAGCCCCTTTCAACAGGTCGACGGCCCGACCGCGCACCTTCGGGTCTTTGCTCGCGAGATCAGCGACCGTACTCTCGAACGTGACTTGCTGTCCCGCGGCGTGCTGCACCCACGGTGACCAGAATCCGGCCCACAGCACTGCGGCCATCATCGCCCCGAGCCACCGCGAGCGCATCCTCAGCCCACGCCGCATTCCGCCTTGCCGGATATTCACTCCCACGGCTCCCTTCTCACTTCTCGGGGCTTGTCGCGTAGGCGTGCGAGCGCCCTTCGGCCAACGCAATCTTGAGGTACCGCCCCGTGTGCGATGCGTCATTCTTCGCCACCTGCTCAGGCGTGCCCGTCGCCACCACGTGCCCACCCTCTTCGCCCCCTTCGGGGCCCAAATCGACAATGTAGTCGGCCACCTTGATGACGTCGAGGTTGTGCTCGATCACCAGGAGCGTGCTGCCGGCCTCGAGCAACTTCCTGAACGCCGTGAGCAGCTTGGCAATGTCGTCAAAATGGAGGCCGGTGGTCGGCTCGTCGAGAATGTAGAGGAGTCGATCCCCGGCGTGCGATGACAAATGCGCCGCAATTTTGATTCGCTGCGCCTCGCCGCCAGAAAGCGTGGTCGCCGGCTGTCCAAGCCGCAGATAGCCGAGGCCGACCTCATCAAGCACCTGCAGGCGCCTCAGCACCTTGGTCGAACCGCTGAAGAAGCTCAGCGCCTCCCGCACGGTGAGATCGAGAACCTGGTGCACCGACCGGCCCTTGTACTTCACCTCGAGCACCTGTGGCTTGAACCGCTTGCCGTCGCACTCGTCGCACGGCACGAACACGTCGGCCAGAAACTGCATCTCGACGCGCACCTCGCCTTCACCCTGGCACGCTTCGCAGCGGCCGCCCGGCACGTTGAACGAGAAGTGGCTGGCGGTCAGCCCTCGCGCTCGTGCGTCTTTGGTGGCGGCGAAGATCTCCCGGATTGGGTCAAACGCTTTGAGATAGGTGACGGGATTGGAACGCGGTGTCCTTCCGATCGGCTGCTGATCGACCAGCACGACATCCGTGATGAACTCCGTCCCCTCAAGCGTCTTGAATGCACCGACGCGCCGGTCCCACGCGCCCTTGGCCCGTTTGATCGCGGCATACAGCACGTCGTGGACCAATGTCGACTTTCCAGAACCGCTCACGCCCGTGACGCACGTGAGGGTATTGAGCGGGATGGTGAGGTCCACGCCCTTCAGGTTGTGCTCGGTCGCACCCGTCAACGTGATCCTCTGTCCAAGGCCACGTCGCCTCGCGGTCGGGACCGGAATCGCCAGCTCCTGTCGCAGATACTTCGCGGTCAACGAACGCGGCTCGAGCATTAGACCCTCGAGCGTGCCCGAGTAGATGATCCGCCCGCCCTGCTCCCCGGCACCCAGCCCGAGATCGACAATGTGATCAGCCACCTTGATCATGTCCGCGTCGTGCTCCACCACCAGCACCGTGTTGCCCTGATCACGCAGCTGCCGAAGAATGTTGATCAGCCGGAGGTTGTCCCGCGAATGGAGGCCGATGGACGGTTCGTCGAGTACGTAAAGCGTCCCGACCAACGCCGAACCGAGCGACGTCGCGAGGTTGATGCGCTGCGCCTCACCGCCAGACAACGTCGACGACAAGCGGTCGAGGGATAGATAGTCGAGTCCGACGTCGGCCAGAAACGTCAGACGACGGCGAATTTCCTGCAGCACCTTCTCGGAGATCGCCCTCTCCTTCTCCGTCAGTTCCAGAGCGCTGAAGAACGCCTGCGCTTCGCGAACAGTGAGCGCCGACACCTTGTCGATGGTCTGCCCCGACACACGCACGTCGCGGGCCTCGCGCCGCAGCCGACTGCCACCACACTCAGGACACGTCAGGTAGCCGCGATAGCGGCTGAGAAAGACGCGGACGTGCACCTTGTATTTCTTCTTCTCGAGCCAGCGGAAGAATCCACGCACGCCTTCGAACTCGCCGTCCCCTTCAACAACAAACTGCTTCTCTTCCTTCGTGAGTTCCTGCCACGGCACATCCAGCCGCAACCTCGCCTTCTTGGCGAGCCGCTTCAGCTCTGCCAGCTGCGTTCGGTAGTGCGGTTTGCTCCACGGATCGATCGCATTCTGGTTGATTGATTTCTTCGGGTCCGGCACGACCAGATCGATGTCGAGCTCGATGATGTTGCCGAAGCCGTGACAGGTCGCGCAGGCGCCGAATGGGTTGTTGAATGAAAACAGTCGCGGCTGCGGGTCCTCGTAGGTGATCTGACAGGACCGGCACTCAAAGCGTTCGGAGAACGCGATCTGATCGCCGCCGACCGGGATCGCCCACGCCGCACCGCCACCCTCTCTATAGGCGGACTCGACTGAGTCAGTGAGCCGCTGGCGGGTCTCTTCGCCGCTCACGACCACGCGGTCCGCGACGACCTTGAGGAGACCGTGCCCGGCCAGCGATCTCGCATCGACGTCGTCGAACGCTACAGCCTGACCGGCCACGAGGAGGCGACCAAAGCCCTTCTTTCGTAACGCCTCGATCGTGGCGACCACTGCCGCGGCCTGGGCGTTTTTCGACGACAGCGGTCCCTTCCGGTCCGCCTCGTCGCCGTCCCCAGCCTCGCTGAGTTCGTCGACCTCGACACCCGTGTCTGCGCCCACCCCGATGCCTTCGACCGCCGCCAGGTCGAAGCCGATGAGCAGCCGCGTGCCCTCAGCGAGTTCGCTCAGCTGGCGCGCCACGACCTCGGCCGTATCCCGTACCACCTGTTGGCCACACTGTCGGCAAAACGTGCGGCCAGCCCGCGCGAAGAGTAGGCGCATGTAGTCCTGAATCTCGGTGGTCGTGCCGACGGTCGAGCGAGGATTGCGAATGCTGTTCTTCTGCCGGATCGCGATCGCCGGCGCGATGCCCTCGATCGTGTCGACGTCGGGCTTCTCCATTCGCTCGAGGAACTGGCGGGCGTAGGCGGACAGAGACTCGACGTAACGACGTTGCCCTTCCGCGTAGATCGTGTCGAACGCCAGAGACGACTTCCCCGAGCCGCTGACCCCCGTCACGATGATCAGTGCGCCCGTGGGCAGGGTCACATCAACGTTCTTGAGGTTGTGCGTGCGTGCACCGCGCACCACCAGGTCGGCGGGCGGGCGATCGATGGCAGGCGGAATGGCGGCGCCAACGGTCTCGGACATGCGTAGGTGGGATTGTTGGATGCCGGGTTAAACAGGCATCGTACCGCAGGGCGTTCGACCGGGCAACTTCAGAAGAGCGAGGTGGAAACTGGGGGGCTTAGGGGCTGCCGGTGACTGGCGACCGAAGGCTGGTGTAATGGCTCTTGAGCTTGTCGATGATTTCGCCGAGCCGCGCTCGGTCGTCGTCTGACAGCCCGGCCAACAACTGTGCTTCGGCGTCGTGGTGCACGCGCGTGCCTTCTTCGCGCATCTGGCGGCCAAGGTCGGTGATGACTGCGCGACAACAACGCTTATCCAAGGGGTCGGACTCGCGGGTGACGAGACCATCAGACTCCAGGCGATCGACCAGTTGGGTCACATTGGACTTGACGCAGGCCAGGCGCCCCGCCAGTTGCCCCAGCGGCAGCACGCCGCCGGCATCAGCCAAACGCTGCAGCGCGGCCAGCTTCGGAATGGAGAGACCGATCTCGGCCAGGCGGGTCTCAATGAACCCTTCAAGCGACCCTGCCGCGCGCAGGAGCGAAAAAATGCCGAACGAACAGGGTGAGGGAACCGCCATCTCAACGCTCCGCTAGGAGGGTTTCCTGAGCGACTTGACGTATTCGACCAGCGTCCAGACCTCGTTCTTCGCCAGCCTGCTCTTGAACGACGGCATGGACGGGGGGTGACCATTCATGATCTTGTAGTAAAGGACGCCTTCCGGGTGCAGGTCGATTCGGGATTCATCCGTCAAATCAGCCGCCGGCGCGCTCTTGCTCGAGGAAGGGCCATCGCCCTTGCCGAGCGGTCCGTGGCACTTCTGGCAGTGGGTCGTGAAGATGCCCTTCCCTTTCTTCACAAGGTCGGCCGACGACGTGAGCGGGCTCTTCTCCTCTTTGCCTCCGTCGGGAATCGTCCAGCCCTCATACTGAGCTGACACGACGGAGCCGAGCCCGAGCGCAAAAACGACGGCGAACAGCGGCCCAGCCCAAAGGGATTTGTTCGGCATGGGCGTATTATATGGGCGGCTTCCATCCTCTGTTGGGCACACGCCTGAACACATGCATATTTTCCGCGCCGACGACGCCCCGTTCAAAGCTGCCGACCCGCACTCTTTCACGGGGGCGGCCAGGACCAAGCTCCTGGCCTCCGACGAGGCGCATGTCACCGTGCACGTGTATCACGTGCAGTATCCTGACGGCGCGCGCACGCACTGGCACACGCACTCTGGCCCCCAGTGGCTGCTCGTCACCGAGGGGCGCATTCGCGTGCAGTGCGTGGGTGAGCCTCATGAGGACGTCGAGACTGGCTCCGCTGTCCTCATTCCGGCCGGGCAGAAGCACTGGCACGGCGCCGTTCCCGGCGGGCGCGGCGTGCACCTTGCCATTAACGTCAAGGCCAAGACCGACTGGCTCGAGGCTGTGAGCGACGCGGACT
>JBEBGG010000028.1:0-32559 GCA_040081555.1 Vicinamibacterales bacterium | reverse complement strand
CGGTGGCGCGGGTGGCGGCGGGGCCACGTAGCGCCGGACACCGGGGTGATAGCCGATGCGGATCTGGTAATCGAGGAAGTCGGTTGACGGGTCGCTATCCGTCTTGAAGGCGCCGCGATCACGCGCGGGATAGGCCTTCGTCATCCCAAGACCGGCGAAAAATCCGTTGGGCAGCTGCAGCGTGAGGCCGACGGTCGCCGCCGTGTAGCTTTGCAGCGTGTAGATGCCAAGGGCCTGCGTCTTGTCGATGCCGACGATCGGCGTCTTGACCGTAATGGTGTTGTCGAACGGCTTCTCTCCGTTCAGCTCGGTCGTGAACTTGAGCGGACTGCGCGAGGGGAATCCTGCGCCGATGCCCCAACGGAGGCCGTTGGACTGCGTCACCTCGGTGGTACTCGAGCGGAATGCGCCGCCCGCGTAACCAGAGATCTCGGCGACCCTTGGCACTTCCTTGCTCACCACGAAGTCGAGATACGTATCGGCCTTCCCAGTGCTGACGCCCGCGTCCTTATTGCCAGTCGGGATCTTCACAATGCCGCGAATCGCCAGGGCAAGGGGCTTCCGTTGCCCCTCACTCAGGAGGTTGATCTTGGCACCGACCGTTGTGTCGCCCACCTTGCTGCCGGTCCAGGGCTTCCAGACGTAGGGATAGCCGCCGACGACTCCCCCCACGTTCGGGTCCGGCTGGAACAATGACCGCAGGTCCCGGTCGATTCTTGTCACGGCCGCGAAGGCGCCAAACGCCTCGACGCGGCTCGACACGCCCCACGCAAATGTCAGAGGGAACTCTGACACGTTGGTATACCCCTGCACATAGTTGGTGGACACGCGGTAGCCGCTTGCCGACCATGTGCCCTTGGCTAGTACCTCAGCCGTTGGCACGAACCAGAGGCCGGTGTCGCCGGCCGCCGTGGTGAACGCTGACCGGGTCGCGGGCGTGGTCTGCGCCGACGCGACGCTCGAAGTGAGCAGGCCCACGAGGGCGGAACAGCAAAGTAAGCGAAGAGACATATGCATTGGGTCGGCGCCTCCGGGACGGTCGAGATGAACCCTGGCTATGATAGTACGCCCAAGTTCGTCGATGCCAACGAATTGGCGGTCGGCGAACCGGGGCAGTGATTAGGCGTCCGCGACGACGCGTTTCGGGCCAACGAGCCAGGCCACAACAATGCTGAAGAGGTAGAGGCCCAGCATCGGCGCCGCGAAGATCGCCTGAGTCATCGGGTCACCAGTGGGCGTAATCACGGCCGCCGCGACGAAGATCAACAGAATGGCGTACTTGAAGTTGCGCACCAGGAACCGCGCCGTCACCATGCGCATCTTCGCTAGGAAGAACACCACGGTGGGCATCTGGAAAACGAGGGCGATCCCGATCAGCATCTTGGTGTAGAGCCCGAACACATCGTCCAGGCGCGGCATGAACCGCAGGTCGGCCGAGTTGAAGCTGCCGAAGAACGCCATGATGAATGGAAACGCGACGTAATGATTGAACGCGGCGCCGCCGACCAAGCCGATTGTCGAGAAGATCACGAATGGAATCGCGAGCATCTTCTCCTTCGAATACAAGCCAGGGGCGATGAATAGCCACACCTGCATCATGACGAAGGGCGAAGCGATCAATACACCGGCGATGAGCGAGACGGTAATGTAAAGGTTGAAGGCCTCGCCCGGCTGGGTGTAGATCATCGTGGCGCCGAGGGGCAGGGTGGCGCGCGCCGGCGCCATCAGGAAGTTGAAGATGTGGTCGATGAAGAAGAAGCCGACGATGACTCCGCCTGCGATGTAGAGGCAAGAGTGGACGATACGCTTCCTGAACTCGTCGAGGTGTTCAAGAAAGGACATCCTCCCGCCAGGCGACTCTGACTCCAGTTCATCGTCGTCGGCGGGAAGCGCGAGCGCCCCGGACTGCTTTCCGGGGAAAGGGACGAGCGCCATGGCGCGGGCGGTGTGCCTAGGCTCCGTGGGACTGCGGCTGGGCCGGCACGGCCTCGATCACCTCAGGGCTGTGGGCAACGGTCTCTGCGGGGGGAGGCACGGCCTTCGCGGCTTCGGCCTTGTGCTGCTGTTCTTCGACGCGGATTTCCTCTTCAAGCGTGCTCTTCAACTCGTTGGAGGCACGCTTGAACTCCGCCAGGCTCTTGCCGAGCGACTTGCCGAGTTCCGGAAGCTTGCGGGGGCCAAAAATGATGAGCGCGATCACGAAGATGATGATCAGCTCGGGCATCCCTATCGAACCCAACATGACGGCCTGCTTTCTTGAAAGTACTGCGCGAGTGGACTGGATTCATTATAGGAACCGGGGTACGGCAGGGTCAAGAAATTAGCAGGGCAAAATGCCAGAAGTCATTTGCTGTAAGGAAGTTATCTGTTACGATCCGGCGCATGCGACGGATCCGTCCGGCTTCAGCGGTGGTCTTCGTGCTCGCGGTGTCGGCCCTTGTCGGCGGCTTCCTTGGCCGCCGCGCCTTGGCTGTCGACGATAAGATTTCTGAGCACTACAAGACGTTTACCGCGGCGCTGGCCGCCATCGAGTCGCAATACGTCGACACGGTCGAGTCCGACAAGGTGATCTACGCCGCCGTGCGGGGCATGCTGGGCACGCTCGATCCGCATTCGAGCTTCTTCGACCCCAAGGAATACGCCGCGATGCGTGAGCGCCAGGAAGGGCGCTACTACGGCCTCGGCATCACGATTCAGTCAGTCAACGGCGATATCACGGCGGCGAGCGTCTTTGAAGGGTCGCCAGCCTATCGCACCGGCATTCGCCGGGGTGACATCATTGCGAAGATCGCTGGCCAGGACGCCAAGGGCTGGACCTCCGAGCAGGCCATGAAGAACCTCCGCGGCGCCAAAGGCACCGTGGTGCAGATCGAGATCAAGCGCCGTGGCTACGAGGCGCCGATTCCGTTTGAAGTCACGCGCGACGAGGTCCAGATTCTGACAGTGCCCGCGTTTTTCATGATTGACGCGACCACTGGCTATATCCGCCATCAGGATTGGGGCGAAAACACCGACCGAGAAATCCAGCGGGCGCTTGGCGATTTGCGGGGCAAGGGTATGAAGCGGCTGCTCTATGACATTCGCGCCAACCCGGGTGGGCCGCTCGATCAGGCGATCAAGGTCTCCAACGAGTTCTTGCCCAAGGGCAAGATGATTGTCTACACCCGCGGCCGTGTGCAGAATTCCGACCAGGACTACCGCGCGACTGATGATGGTCCGGTGACCGATATCCCCATGGTTGTCCTCGCCAATCGCAATAGCGCCAGCGCATCTGAGATCTTCACTGGTGCGCTGCAGGACCACGACCGCGCATTCATTGTCGGCGAGACGACGTTTGGCAAGGCGCTCGTGCAGTCGGTGTACCGTATCGCCAATGGTGCCGGATTGGCGCTGACCACGGCGCACTACTACACGCCAAGTGGCCGGCTGATTCAGCGCCCGTGGGATGAGACGTTTGACGAATATCTGAGCTACACGCAGAAAGAACAGCAAGCGCCAAAGACTCATAATCCGGCGGACCTCAAACGTACCGACGCGGGACGGCCGGTCTACAGCGGCGGTGGCGTGGAGCCGGACAAGTACCTGGCGGGGCCTACCGGAGCCGAGCAGGGATTTGGCTTCAACACGACGCCATTTGGCCGCATGCTTTACGCCCGTCAGACGTTTGAAGCCTATGCGCAGAAGTACATGGCTGTCGGTGACAACCGAATCGCGCAGCAGGGCACGGGCCGGGTACCGGTGGCGCCGAACTTCACGGTGACCGACGCGATGGTGGACGATTACAAGCAGCAGCTCATCGCCGATCACTTCAAGATCGACGAGGCGGCCTTCGCGCAGGACGGCGAGTTCATCCGCGCGATGATTCGTTATCGCATCGACGAGGCGGTCTTCGGCATCTCTGAAGCCCGCCGCCGCATCGTCGCGGTCGATCCGCAGGCCAAACTGGGAATGACGTTCTTTGCCGAAGCCCAGGCCCTTGCCGGCGTCAGCCGAGGCACCCGCGCTCAGTAGGCCGTACGACCACAATTGATTGTGGTCTCAGTTTGCTCTTGCCCCCATAGATAGCCCTTGCTAGACTGACCGCCTTTGCTGGCCTGGGGCCATCTTCCCGTCGGAAGGTGAAGGGCCACACCCTCTTCTTCCATGCGTCTCGAACGTCTAGAAATCAACGGTTTCAAGTCCTTCTCTGACCGCTCCGAACTGGCCTTCGATAAGGGCGTCACCGCCATCGTCGGCCCAAACGGCTGCGGCAAGAGCAACGTCGCCGATGCCATCACATGGGTGATGGGCGAGCAGAGTGCCAAGAGCCTCCGCGGTGACAAGATGGAGGACGTCATCTTTAGCGGCAGCGATGCCAGAAAGCCGACGGCGTCGGCTGAGGTGCGGTTGCGCTTCAGCGGCGTCCTCAAGTCATTGAGCGGGCCGGCTTTCGAAGTTGCCGGTGCTCAGCCTGGTGACGATGCCGATGGGGCGATTGGTCACGAGGGTGGCCCCGTAACCTACACGCGGGTGCAGGCGGAAGAGCTCATCCAGTCCGTGGCACGCGAGGTTGAGGTCACTCGACGCTTGTATCGGTCAGGCGAGAGCGAATACTTGATCGACGGCCACAGCTGTCGTCTCCGCGACATTCACGACCTGCTGATGGACACGGGGCTGGGCGCCAAGGCCTACGCCATCATCGAGCAGGGCAAGATCGGCATGATCCTCAGCTCCCGGCCGACTGACCGCCGGCAACTGATCGAGGAGGCGGCCGGCGTCACGAAGTACAAGGCGCGTCGTCGCGCCGCCGAGCTCAAGCTGGACGCCGCTCAGCTGAACCTCACGCGCATCGACGACATCGTCTTCGAAGTCGAGAAGCAGCGCGGCACGCTCAAGCGACAGGCCGCCAAGGCGCGTCGTTATCAGAAGCTGCGTGACGAGATGCGGCGGCTCGAGAAGGTCTTGTTCGCTCGGAAGTACCGGCAGCTCGCCGAAGTGATCGAGTCGACGCGCGCACGGCTGACCGACGCTCGCGAGCAGGAGTCGCTGGCGTCGGCTCACGTCGCTGAGGTGGAATCGGATTTTGGTCGCCTGAGAATCGAGCTGGCCGAGGCGGAGAGCCAGGCCACGGCGGCGCGGGAAACCGCGCATGCACGGGAGCTCGAGATCAACCGGTTGCAGCAACAGATCGCGTTCGAGACCGAGCAGATTCGTTCGCTGACCGAGCGCCAGACGTCGATCGGTGCGGAAATCGAAAACGTCGACGCGAGGCGTGAACCGGCCCGCATGGCAATTGCCGCCCGTGCTGCGGCCGGCGCTGATGCTGATCGCGATCGCGACCAGGCGTTTCAGTCCCTGACGCGCGCGGCGGAGGCCTACGCCGCTGCCCACGAGGACATCGAGCGCATCGAGACCGAGGTGGAGCGGGCACGTAGCGAAGCCTATTTTTCTAGCACTTCGCTGAACACGCTCCGGCACTCCCTTGAGCATGCGGCGACGGCGCGTGACCGGGTGCTTGAAACCCTGTCCAACCTGCAGATCGAATCCGAAGACCTGCGCATCGAAGGTGAGCGCATTGCGACAGACCGCGAGGCGGCGGCTGAAGGCCTGCGCCGGGCGCATGAGTCGCTGGACGACACACGAACCGCGAAAGCGGCCCGCGAGTCCGAACTCGCCAGTGCCCGCATTGAACATGAGTGGCGCGCCCGCACGGTGCGTTCGCGAGAGCACGAGCTGGCCGGTCTGCGGGGACGATTGAAGTCCCTGCAGGAACTGCAGGCGGCACGCGCCGAATACGGCGACGCGGCGAGGACCGTGCTCGCTCAGGCCGACGGCCGGGTTGACCCGCACGGGGCCGTAGCCGACTATCTCGACGTCGAGCCTGGCTATGAACGAGCCGTCGAGGCGTATCTTGGCGACCTGTTGCAACACATCGTGGTCGAGCGACCCGAGCAGGCGGCGCACGGTTTTGAACTGGTCAGGGATCAACAGGCCGGGCGCTGCGGGTTTCTTGTGGCGCAGACGGGCGAGCTCCTCTCCGACGATCGACCCACGCCTGCGGGTGCCGTGACGGAATCAGCAGCCGCTGGCTTCGATACCACCAGCCTTGTGGCCCTGTCCTCGGTCATTCGAGCCACCGGTCCCTACGCGGCGGCGATCCTTCGCGCGGTCGGCGATGGCTGGATTGCAGAGAACTACGGCCGCGCCCAGTTGGCCAGTCTCGATTCGCGCGTTCCGGTCATCACTGCCGCCGGTGATGTGTTCCGTGGGCCGCATATTGTGAGTGGCGGCAATCCGCAAGAAGCACGCGGTATCCTCGAGACCAAGCGTGAAATTCGCGATCTGGCCGATCGCATCGCGGCCGAGCACGAGGCTGTCGTTCGTCTGGGAGAAGAGACGGCCAACTTCGAAGGCGTCATCGCCCAGGCGCAGGACGCCATCGTCGCCCTGAATGCCGAACAGCACCGCCAGGAAAAGAGCATCGTGGCGCTCGATGCACAGGTGCAGCGGGTGTCGGCAGATAGCGATCGCATCGGCCTCAAGCACGATCAGTTGGCGCGTGAACGTCGACGCAGCGAAGAAGAACGAGACGCGATCGAGCGTCGGCAGGAAGATGCGAGGGCATCGATCGCCGAGCTCGAGCGGAACCACAGAGACGCCGACGAGCGGTTCAATACAGCGCTCGGTCGCTTGCAGGGCGGTCGCGAGTCTGCACAGGAACTCAGCCAGCGCGCTGCTGATGCCAAGGCCCTGCACGCGGGCCTTGTAGAGCGCGCCACGGCGATTGCGGCCGAAGTCGTGCGCCTCGAGGAGGCTGCGGTCGAACTCGAAGTTCGCGCCAGGAGTCTCGCCGACGAACTCGGGAACATCGGTGGCCGGTTGGACGACCTTCGCGCCGCGGTGGTTTCTGGCGAAGAGCGCCTCGACGCCGACGTGCAGGTGCTCGAAGCGATCCGTGCGCAGGTGCACGCATCTGATGACCGCGTCTCCGCCCTGCGCATTCGCACGTCCGAGGTCGAACACGCCATTCGCACCGCGCGCGCGGCGTTTGAACATGTGCGCACGGCTGTGGGTGAGCTCGATATCGCCCGAGTCACCGCCGAAGGGGACCTCGCGCATTTGGCGGAGAACTGCGTCTCCGCGGTTCAGACGTCCCTGGACGACGTGCTCGTCGAAGTGGAATCCCTTGAGCGCGCCGGTAACCTTGCGCCTGACGCTAGCGTGCTCGCGGCCGAGGAAGCCGAAGAGGCTGCCGATGGCGAGTCGATGATGGTGGCGCCGGCTGACGGAGAGGTGTCGGTCGCCGAGCAGCAAGCGCTGAGCGCTGAGGACGCCATCGTCAAGTTGAAGGGGAAGATCGATCGGCTCGGACCGGTCAATATGATGGCCATCGAGCAGTACGACGAGCTCGATACGCGCCACGCCTTCCTCACCACGCAGCGCAAGGATTTGACTGACTCGATTGCGCAGACGGCAGAAGCGATTCAGCGCATCGACGAAACAACGCGCGAGCGCTTCACCGAGGCCTTTGCCGTCATCAATCGTAACTTCCAGGAGATGTTCTCGACGCTGTTTGGCGGCGGTCGCGCCGGCCTGACGCTGCTTGACGAGAATGACCCGCTCGAAAGCGGGATCGAGATCGTCGCCCAGCCACCTGGCAAGCGTCTGCAAAGCGTCCAGCTTCTCTCCGGCGGAGAGAAGGCGCTGACGGCCATCTCTTTGATGTTCGGCCTCTTCAAGTACAAGCCGAGCCCGTTCTGTCTGCTCGACGAAATCGACGCGCCGCTCGACGACGCCAACATTGGTCGTTTCGTGCAGATGCTGAAGAGCCTGCAGGGCCAGACGCAGTTCATCATCATCACGCACAGTCGCAAGACCATGGAGATCGCCGATCGTCTCTACGGTGTGACGATGGAGGAACCAGGCGTGTCCAAGCTGATCTCGGTACAACTCAACTGAGCTTGGAACGGGGACGGTGTCGAGGTGGTCGTGGACTATCGGGTCAGCGTGCCGTCCGGGACCCGGGTGAGCGTGCGCGCCGCCAATGGCAATGTCTCGGTCAAGGGGCTCGACGCGCCAGCGTCGGCCTCTGCGGAGAATGGTGATATTAGCGGCACCGAGCTGAGCCGCGGGATTGAGATGCGGACCGTCAACGGCAACGTCACTCTGGGCCTCGCTGCCTTCGACCGCGACTCGATCGACCTGCGCACCGTCAACGGCCACATCGACCTCGGCGTGCCCACAACGATCAATGCCAACCCGCTGATCAGCAGCGCCAGCGGTAACGTTGAGGTCGCGGATCTACCGTGGGAACCGTCAACCGAACGCACGACGCGTGGTCATGTGCGTGGCCGGCTCAACGGGGGCGGATCGCCCATCGAGCTGGGTGCGACCAACGGCAGCATTCGCGTCCACCCGCGGTAGTGAACGAAGATCGTTCGTCACGTTACCACCGCCTCAAGCGACGGGCCACCGTCGCCTCCCTTACTTGGACCACCGCTCTCTTGATGGTCCTTTCCGGCACCGGCGCCTCTCGGGCCATGCGCGATGCGGCCGAACGGGCCGCAGGGTCGGCACCAAAGGACGCAGTGGTGGCCTCGTTGATTGCCGTGGCCGTCTACACCGTGCTTCTGACACTGTGTCACGAGGCTGGCAGCCTCGTGACGTCTGCCTACGGGTTCGAACTCGAGCGCCGCTACGGACTCGCTGCGCAGCCCTGGCGCGGCTGGTTTGTCGATCAGATGAAGGGGCTCGCGTTGCTCGTGATCTTCGGAATCGGAGCGGCCGAGATCATCTACGCATTCATCCGATCGATGCCAGGCATGTGGTGGTGGCCGGCGGGGGGCGTCTTCACCTTGCTCATCGTCGGCTTGGCGAATCTCGGCCCCGTACTGCTGATGCCCCTCTTCTACGTCGTGAAGCCGATTGAGCGAGACGCACTGCGCGCACGCCTGCTGGCGCTGGCCAGTCGCGCTGGTGCCACGGTTCTCGGTGTCTACGAGTGGGGGCTTGGTAACGAGACGCGAAAGGCCAACGCCGCACTTGCGGGTCTCGGAGGCACAAGGCGCATCCTGGTGTCTGACACGATGTTGAGCGAGTACTCGGACGACGAGATTGAGGTCGTGCTTGCGCACGAGCTTGCACATCATGTCCACGGCGACATCTGGAAGGGGCTGGCGTTTGAGGGCACCCTGATGCTCGCGGGCTTCTTCGCTGCGTCGCGGGTGCTGCCGGTCGTCGTATTGCCGCTTGGTCTGCGTGACGTGAGCGACGTCGCCGGCCTACCGGTGCTGCTGCTGGTCGCGGGAGCGTTGTCGTTGGTCCTGATGCCGGTGGCGCACGCCATGTCGCGTGCGCACGAGCGCCGCGCGGATCGGTTCGCGATTCAGCTGACAAAGAACCCCGAGGCCTTTGTCAGTGCCATGCGGCGCCTCGGTGCTCAGAACCTGGCCGAGGAGGCGCCGTCGCGGCTCGTGCAATGGCTGTTCTACAGCCATCCGCCGTTTGCCGAGCGGATCGAGGCGGCCAGGCGCCTCCGGCCGTAGACTATCCACGTCTCTTTTCTCGAGGTGTCTACATGATGAAGACGATGGCGTTGTCGGTGGCTTGCCTGACAATGTGGGGCTATTCCCACACGGTCCAGGCACAGACGCGCCCTGGCTACCAACACAAGTTGCTTGCGACCAACAAGACGTCGACGATGGAGAAGGAGATGAATGAAGCGGCGGAGGCCGGCTATCAATTCGATGCCGTCATGGGCGGCGACACTGCCGTGGGCGGCAGCGAAGTAGTTGTCGTGGTGTCGCGCACGGCCGGAAGTCGGCCGCGCTACGCGTACAAACTGCTGGCGACTTCAAGAACGTCGACGATGCAGAGGGAGCTCCAGGAGGCGGCGGACCTCGGATTCGAGTACCGCGGTCAGACGATCTTCAAGGCGGTCTTCGGGGGCGACGAGGTGGTCTGCATTCTCGAGCGAGACAAAGAGAGCACTGAGCCGAAGCCGTCCTACAGGCTGATCGCCACCACGAGGACGTCGACCCTCGAGAAGGAAATGAATGAGGCCGGTGCGGCCGGATATCACATCATTGGGATGACGGTGGGGAAGACCGCGGTCGGCGGGAGGGAAGTCGTGGCGATCACGCGTCGAGCCGGCGAAAGGTGATCAAAACAGAAAACCCGGAAAACGGCGAGCCGCATTCCGGGTCTGTGTCTTCCTAGGCCTCGGGACAGGCCAATTGCAGCTGTCTATGCCTTCGTGGCGCTGCCCTCCTCAGACAGAAGCGCCTTGCGACTGAGCCGAATCTTTCCTGTTGGATCGATGCTGATGACCTTGACCATCAGCTGTTCGCCTTCCTTGAGTTCGTCTCGCACGTCCTTGACGCGATGATGCGCAATCTCCGACACGTGCAGAAGCCCGTCGGTGCCCGCCATGATTTCCACGAACGCACCAAAGTCGGTGATCCGCTGGATCTTGCCCATGTAGGTCTTGTTCAGCTCAGGCGTCGCGGTCAGTTCCTGAATGATGGAGATGGCTTTCTGAGCCGATTCGCCGTCCGCTGAGGCAACGTTCACGCGCCCGTCATCCTCGACGTCGATCTTGACGCCGGTCCGCTCGATGATGCTGCGGATCATCTTGCCGCCGGGTCCGATGACGTCGCGGATCTTGTCGACAGGAATCCGAATTGTGACGATACGCGGAGCAAAGAGCGAGATGCTCTGGCGCGGCGTGGCCAGCGCTTCGTGCATCTTGCCGAGGATGAACAGGCGACCCTGGCGCGCTTGTTCGAGCGCCTTGCGCATCACTTCCATTGGTACGCCGGACAGCTTGATGTCCATCTGGAGGGCCGTGATACCAGTGGCTGTGCCGGCGACCTTGAAGTCCATGTCGCCGTAGTGATCTTCGGCGCCGGCAATGTCGCTGAGGACCGCGAACTTTCCGGTCTTGTCGTCCATGACCAGGCCCATGGCGATGCCTGCGACCGGCGACTTCAGCGGAACGCCAGCATCCATCATCGCGAGGGCCCCGCCGCAGATGGAGGCCATCGACGACGAACCGTTCGACTCGAGAATGTCAGAGACGATACGGACGGTGTATGGAAAGTCCGCCTCGGACGGCAACATCCCGGCGAGTGCACGTTCGGCGAGCGCGCCGTGACCGATTTCGCGGCGTCCTGGGCCCGACATGCGGCCAACCTCACCCACCGAGAACGGCGGGAAGTTGTAGTGGAGCATGAACATCTTCCAGGTTTCGCCTTCGTAGGTCTCGATCTTCTGCGCATCGTCGGCAGTGCCAAGCGTGCAGGTCACGAGGGCCTGTGTCTCGCCGCGGGTGAAGACAGCCGAGCCGTGCGTGCGCGGCAGGACGCCGGTTTCGATCCAGATCGGGCGGATCTGGTCGAGCTTACGGCCGTCAAGGCGAACGTGGTTGCTGAGGATCTCGTGGTAGAGGACCTTTTCCTTGGCGTGCTTGAAGACGGCCTTGGCGGCCGCCTTGCGCTCGGGCTGGTCCTCACCAATGGTGGCTAGGAGATCGGCCAGGACAGCGTCGACGGCTGTGTAGTTCTCAAGTTTGTCGTGAATCCGCATCGCCTTGGCGAGTGGCTCCATGAGCACTTTTTCGAACTCGGCTTCGAGCTTCGGATCGACCTGCTTCTCCGTGAAGACGATCTTCTTCTTGCCGACGGCCTTGGCCATGTCGTCGATCGTCTCGACGATCTTCTTGATGGCGGCGTGCGCGGCCTCGAGCGCGCCGACGACGTGCTCCTCGGAGACTTCCTTCGCGCCCGCTTCGACCATCACCAGGCCATCCTTGCTGCCGGCGACGACGAGGTCGAGCTTGCTTTCCTTGCGCTGCGCAAAGGTCGGGTTGATGATGAACTTGCCATCGACGAGGCCGACGCGAACGCCAGCAATCGTCTTCTCAAAGGGTAGTTCTGAAATGGCGAGCGCCGCTGAAGCGCCGGTAATTGCCAGCACGTCGGTGTCGTTCTCGCCGTCGGCGGAGAGGACCATCGCGGCGATCTGCGTTTCGTAGCGCCAGCTGCTCGGGAACAACGGCCGGATCGGTCGGTCAATCAGGCGGCAGGTCAAGACCTCTTTCTCGGCGGGCTTTCCTTCGCGCTTGAAAAAACCGCCCGGAATGCGTCCTGACGCGTAGGCGTTCTCGCGGTACTCGACGGTGAGCGGTAGGAAGTCGACATCGCGCGGGCTGGCTGCGCGGCAGGCTGTGACCAGCACCACTGCGTCGCCCAGACGGACGATGACGGCACCGCCGGCCTGCTTGGCCAACTTGCCGGTTTCAAAAGAGAGCTTTGTCTGACCGATGGAAACTTCGCGGGTAGTCATAGGACCATTCACCGAAACTGAGGACCGAATCTGAAAATGAAGAGGACCGACCGCGCCCGCTACTTGCGGATGTTGAGGCGCTTGATCAGGTCGGCGTAACGCTGGGCGTCCTTGCCCTTCAGGTAGTCGAGCAGACGACGGCGGCGACCCACCAGCATGAGAAGGCCGCGGCGCGAATGGTGATCCTTGGCGTGTGACTTGAAGTGCTCTGTCAGGTAGGTGATGCGTTCGGTGAGAATCGCAACCTGAACTTCGGGGGACCCGGTGTCGGCGTCGTGTGTCTTGTACGAAACGATGAGCTCAGTCTTGCGGTCTTTCGACAATGCCACTTGCTGTTCCTCCACGTACGCACCAGAACCTGCAATGGAACCGGATGCGCCGTATGTCTGAAAAGTCCTTACTCGAACAAGAGCAACATGTTACATCAGGATTACGGCCGGGTGCAAAAGACCCGGACGGTCTGACCGATCCGCCAGGCCGATGAGCATCCCATCCGGATCGATGAGACGAAATGGTCCGGGTCCCGCGTCCATCGCCGGCAGGCCCACGTCGCTGTCGGCTGGTCCCAGCTCGCGTCCCTGGCGAGCCCGTGCGGCGCCGGGCCGGTTCAGGTGGACGGCAGAGAAGTGCGGCAGCATCCGCGCCATCGGGAGCACGGCCGTCTCGGCGGCCCGCAGACCGCTTTCTAGTTCGTCCAGCGTCACGGCGTCCTCCAGCGTGACTCCGGAGGTTGCCGTGCGTCGCAGGGAGGCAAGGTGGCCCCCTACACCGAGCGCCTGGCCCAGATCGTGTGCGAGTGAACGCACGTAGAACCCTGACGAGCAGGTGACGGCGAGGCTCACGCGATTACCCTCGATCGCCGTGATGTCGATGTTGAACGCTGTCACCTGCGCCGGTAATGGCAGAGTGGGCTCCGGATGCCGGTCTTGAGAGTCGACGCTCGTGAGCGTGGCTCCGCGCTTTGCCCTGCGTGCGAGGCGATAGCTCCGTTCACCACCGACTTTCTTGGCGGAATACGCGGGTGGTTGCTGGAGGAAGGTGCCGCGAAAGGCCGCGAGTGCTGAATTGATGGCGTCTGCATCCGGCCACGCTCCGCCCCAAAGGGGGCTGACAGTCTGGCCCGTGGCGTCGGCGGTATCAGTTGCGAAGCCCAGAAGGACGACTGCGTCGTAGCGCTTCTCCTCGGCGGTCATGAAGCGGGCGAGGCGCGTGGCTCGCCCAATCAGCAGAGGAAGCACTCCACTCGCCATCGGATCGAGCGTGCCGGTGTGGCCAATGCTCCGCTCTCGCAGGGCGCGTCTGGTCCGTGCGACGACGTCGTGCGAGGTGGGGCCACTCGGCTTGTCGACGACCAGCAGTCCGTCCATGTGCGAAGCCGCCTGTAGGTGGGGATCCGAGAGTCCGTGGTGGTCGCCAGCGCGCTAGCGCTGGAGCGCACCCTGGACATGGCCGACCAGCTCGGCTCTCAGTTGGTCGATCGGGCCACGGACTGTGCAGCCCGCCGCGTTCTTGTGCCCGCCCCCGCCGTAAAGTTTGGCCACGCCTCCGATGTCGTGGTCGCCCTTCGACCGCAGGCTGACGCGATATTCGTCGCCCTCCGAGTGTTTGAGAAAGATGACCGCGACGATCTCCTTGACCGTCAGGGGCATGTTCACCACACCTTCGGTGTCCTCGTAGGTCGCGCCCGTCGAGGCGATGAGCGCCTGGTCGACGACCATCGTCGCGATACGGCCGCTGCTGTCGACCTGCATTGCGTTCAGCAGCGCGCCGAGAATCTTTAGCCGACCCATGCTGTTGCTGTCGAAGACTTGCCGAGACATGGCCACCGCGTCGACGCCTGCTTCGAGGAGCTGGCGGCAGATATCGAAGGTGCGCGGCGAGATGCCGGCATAGTGGAACGAGCCGGTGTCGGTGAGGATCGCCAGATAGACATGGGTGGCGATGTCGAGCGACAACGGCACGCCCAGGGCCTGAATCAGGTCGAAGACCATCTCAGCGCATGCCGCCGCCGACGAATCGAACCAATTGATCTGACCATAGCCAGCGTTGCCGGGATGATGATCGATATTAATGACAAAGTGGCGGTCGAGGCCCGTCACGCCTGTGCGCAGAAGGTCGCTGCACTCCATGATGATCGCGGCGTCAAACTCCCCTCGCACTTCGGTCGCAACCTCGATAGCACCGACACCGGGAAACGCCATCAGGGAGGAGGGCGCGGCGTCTCGGTTGATGCAGACCACATCCTTGCCGAGCGCCCGGAGCGCATAGGCCATCGCCAGTTGCGAGCCGATGGAATCTCCGTCGGGGCGTGCATGGGACGACAGTACAAAGCGTTGGCGCCGGCCAATCGCCTCGACGATCGTTGCGATAGAGGTGGAATTACTCGGTGTCGGCATCGGGCGTCGAGGAATCGGCCCTGTGGATCTCGTTGAGTAGCTGCTCAATCCGATCCTGGCCAGCGACGGCGCCGTCATACGTGAAACGCAATTCCGGCGTGCGCTTGAGGCGAAGGCGTTGGCCGATTTGCCGGCGAAGAAAGGGGGCAGCGCGCTCGAGGGCTTTGGCGCTCGACGCCTGCACTTTGGTGTCGCCGAGTACCGTGTACATCACCCGAGCCTGCTGCAGGTCCGGGCTGACGGTGACCCGAGTGAGAGTGACGAAGCCGATACCCGGGTCGTGTACATCACGGGTCAGCAGCAGCGCAAGCTCGCTGCGCAGCTCTTCGGCAACTCGGTCAGGACGGGAACCCTGCGACATTATGCGGTCGCGAACACCTTCTCCGTCGAGAACACTTCGATGACATCGCCCACGGCGAGATTGTCGAACTTGTCGAAGCCGATGCCGCACTCAAAACCCGACTTCACTTCGCCCGCATCGTCCTTGAAGCGGCGCAGCGAGCCGATCTTGCCGGTGAAGATCACCACGTTGTCTCGCAGAACCCGCGCTTGCGTATCGCCAGAACGCGTGACCCGCCCCTCGCTCACCAGGCAGCCAGCGATCGTTCCAAACTTCGGCACCTTGAAGATGTCTCGCACTTGGGCGACGCCGATCCGCACTTCCTTGAAGGTCGGCTCGAGCAGGCCAGTCATGGCCTTCTTCATTTCGTCGGTGACGTGGTAGATGACCGAATGTTCGCGAATGTCGACCCCTTCGCGAGTGGCGATGACCTCGGCGTTGCGATCTGGTCGAACGTTGAACGCGATGATGATGGCCTTCGACGCAGTGGCCAATAGCACGTCTGATTCGTTCACGGCGCCGACACCGGAATGGATGATGCGGATCTTTACCTTGTCATCCGACAGCTTGGCCAGCGTATCGGCGAGCACTTCCGCCGAACCCTGCACGTCGGTCTTGATGATGATCGGCAGTTCCTTCATGTCGCCTTCGGCGAGCTGCGCCTGCAGCGCCTCGAGCGTGAGCCGGCCACCCTTGGCACCGAGCGCCCGGTTCTTGGCCTGCTCTTCGCGGAACGCCGCGATCTGCCTCGCCTTTGCCGGCTCTGCGACCTGGAACACATCACCCGGCTGTGGGAGCCCCGTCAGGCCGAGCACTTCGACCGGGGTCGAAGGGCCGGCCGTCTTGGTTGGCTTGCCGCGGTCGTCGATCAGCGCACGGACACGACCGACGATTGGACCGGCGATGAACGTGTCGCCGACGCTGAGCGTGCCGTCCTGTACGAGCACTGTTGCCACGGGACCGCGACCCTTGTCGAGCTTGGCCTCGAGCACGGTGCCGCTGGCGCTCTTCTTCGGATTGGCGCGCAGTTCCCCAATTTCGCTGACGAGGAGGATCATTTCGAGCAGCAGGTCGATGTTCTGCTTTTTCTTCGCTGACACCTCAACGGTGACGGTCTTGCCGCCCCACTCCTCCGGCATCAGGTCGAGCTCGGTCAGCTCGCGCTTGACCTTCTCTGGGCTGGCACCCGGCTTGTCAATCTTGTTGATGGCCACGATGATTGGCACGTTCGCAGCACGGGCGTGATCAATGGCTTCCTTGGTTTGCGGCATGATGCCGTCGTCAGCGGCCACGACCAGCACAACGATGTCGGTCACCTTGGCACCTCGGGCGCGCATCAGGGTGAACGCCGCGTGACCTGGCGTGTCGAGGAAGACGATATCGCGGCCGTTGATCGTGACGTGATAGGCGCCGATGTGCTGTGTGATGCCGCCGGCCTCACGTTCGGCGACGCGCGCTTCACGAATCGCGTCGAGCAAACTGGTCTTGCCGTGGTCGACGTGGCCCATGACAGTGACCACCGGGGCGCGCGTGATGATATCGGCGGCGTCCACCTCGCCGGCGTCGGTCTGGATCAGTTCTTCTTCGAACGTGCGCAGTTGGACATCGGCGCCGAATTCGCGCGCCAACATCGATGCGGTTTCTGTGTCGAGCGTCGAGTTGATAGTGAGGATCAGCCGCTTCATCAGCAGCTTGGCCAACACGTCTTTTACTCGGACGTCGAGCTTGTCGGCGAGGTCCTTGACCGTCATTCCCTCAGCGAGGGTGATGGTACGAGTGACTGGCGGTGGAGCGACCGGAGCGGACGGAGCAGACGGACGCGCATCGCGGCGCGGGCCCGAACCTGACGTCCGTTGCCCGCCGAAGGATGGACGACCGCCAGGGCCGGGCCGTTGCGCATAGGGCTGCCCAGGACGCTGCGGATACTGACCTGGCCTGGCTGCACCTGGCGCCGGACGCACGGGCTGCGTCGGCAGCGGACGGGGCCCACTCGGAGCCGGCCGCGTTGCTGAGCCTGGAAAGGGCGGTCTCGGCGGAGAGGGCTGTACTGGCCGAGGAGGGATAGTCCCACCGGAGGCCCGGGGGCCTGCTGGTGCCGCTGGCGTTCCAGCCGGCCGTGGCACTGGCGGCGAGGGGCGTTGTTGGACAGGCCTCGGCGTCACCCGAGGTGCCGGTGCAGTCGGGAGAGGCGGTGTCGGACTGGTTGGACGCTGTTCTTCTATTCGCAGGCGGATGGTAGGTGGCACGATGCGGCCAGGTGCGACGGCTGGCCGCGCGGCGATCGGCTCTGGCGTGACGTGGACCTCGGGTGCCGGTGCGGGCGGCGGTGGTTCAGGTTCCGCGACCGGTTCCGGCACGATGACCTCGATCACCGGTTCGGGGACAGGTGGTGGCGGTTCCGGTTCGACGACCTCGGCGACGACCTCCGGCTGCGGCGCCGGTACGACCACGGGCATCTCGGCAGCGACAGGCTCAAAGTGCTCGTGGCTCTCGCCATCACTGGGTGCCGCCAGCGGCTTGGCGGCTCTCACCAGCCGGGGCGGCGGCAGGGCGGGCACTGTGGGCTTGGCCGGTTCCGGCGCCTTCTTGCCGGGCAAGGGCTTCTTGCCCTTGACGACTGGCGTCTCGGCAAAGATGTCGCCTGTGGGCAGCTTGATGTTGCGCTGCTTCGAGAGGCGATCAACAAACTGCCTTGCCACGACCTCTTCGATCGTGCTCGATGCGCTCTTGACCTCGATGCCGTGATCGCGCTTCAACAGCGCAGTCACTTCCTGGCTCGTGGAGCCGAGGAGTTCCGCGACCTTATAAATCCGGACAGTTGACAACGGCTTACCTCAAATCGAAAGACGCTTATTCCTGATCCTGGGCCGGCACGCCGCCGCCAATGGCCGCTGCAATGATCTTCTCTGCCGTCTTGCCACCGATCCCCGGGATCTCCGAGAGCCGCTCGATCGTCGCTCCGGCCACCGAAGCCACCGAATCGAATCCGGCCTCGACCAGCCTCCGCACCGTCTTGTCGCTGATCCCCTCGAGCGTGTACGGCAGCGGCGTCTCGTTCACCGTGCCGCCGTCGCTCGGTTCGACCTCAGCCGACGCATCCACGCCGTCGGCCGGCACCTCGAGTTCGCCGAACTGGGCCTCGACTTCGCGACGGTTTTCCTCTTCGCTCTTGATGTCGATACGCCAGCCGGTCAATTTTGCGGCCAGCCGGACGTTTTGACCCTTCTTGCCGATGGCGAGCGACAGCTGCTTGTCTTCGACGACGACTTCCATGACCTTGTCCTGGTCGTCGACAATTGACACCCGCTGCACTTTGGCCGGGCTCAGGGCGTTGGTGACAAACAGCGTCGGATCTTCTGAAAACTCGACGATGTCGATCTTCTCCCCGCGGAGCTCGCGAATGATTGCTTGAACCCGGGTGCCCTTCATGCCGACACACGCGCCGACTGGATCGACATCGCGCTCGCGCGAGAACACTGCGACCTTGGCGCGATCTCCCGCTTCGCGCACGGCGCCGCGGATCATCACCGTGCCATCGTAGATTTCCGGGACTTCCTGTTCGAAGAGCTTGATGAGCAGTGCCGGGTCCGTGCGAGACAGCATGATTTGCGGTCCCTTGGCGCTGCGATTGACGCCCTTGATGACAGTGCGGACTCGATCCTGCGGTGAATAGCTTTCCGCGCGCGACTGCTCCTTACGCGGCAGTAAGGCCTCGATACGGCCGATCTCGATGATGATGTCGCCGTTCTCGAAGCGCTTGACCGTGCCGTTGACCACTTCGCCAATGCGCTGGTTGAACTCGGCAAAGACGTTCTCGCGCTCTGCCTCGCGCACCTTCTGGAAGATGACCTGTTTGGCGGTCTGGGCCGCAATACGGCCGAGATCTTCCGGAGCGCGCGGGAACTCGACCTCCATGTCCACCTCGGCATCATCGCCGTAGAGGCCGCGGGCTTCTTCGAGCGACATCTCGACGCCTGGCGTCGTGACCGTTTCGACGATCCGCTTGACGGCCACCAGTTCGAGTTGGCCCGACTCCAGGTTGACGCGGGCGCGCATGTTTTCGTTCTTGTACCGCTTGCGGGCCGCCGCCTCTACAGCGTCCTGCAGCGCAGCAACGATGATCTGCTGCTCGACGCCTTTTTCCTTGGCGACCGCTTCGATGAATTGCTGCAACGGGTTCGACATGGCTAAAAGTCCACTTCCAGATTCGCGCGCGTAATCAGGTCGACCGGCACCGCGTGCGGCCGGCCATCGTCAGTCTCAATCGTGACGCGCCCTGATGCCACACCTGCCAGACGGCCTTTGAAGTAGCTTTGGCCGTCGATAGGTGCCTTCAGCACCACTTTGGCGCGTCGTCCGGTAAAACGCTCGTAGTCGGCCAGCCCCCTGAGGGGGCGGTCGAGTCCTGGCGACGACACCTCAAGTGTGTACGCCGCTGGCACGACGTCTTCGACGTCGAGCAGTGCGCTCAGGTCGCGGCTGACCTTCGTGCAGTCCTCGACGCTGACGCTCTCCTCGGCCGTCGCGCCAGGGCCGGGACGGTCGATCTGAACCCGAAGCACCATGCCTCCCGCCTCGCGACGGAACTGCACGTCGAATACTTCGAGTCCAAGACTCTGGGCCACCCGCGCCGTCAGCGCTTTGACATGTTCAGTTATGAGCGCGTCGCGTGCCATGACCAGATTTCAGACCCCTGAAACAGAAAAAGTGGGCACAAGCCCACTCCATGACTGCTGGCAGGTCCGAACACGAAATCATAGCACAGGAATTCACCCCACCGGCCTGGCCAACAGGTCGTAGGCGCGGGCGCCGACAATCTCCACATCGACAAAATCGCCAGGGCTGTAACTCGACGGGTCGCATTCGGTGAGGTAGACCACGGCGTCGATGTCTGGCGCCTGCGTCGCCAGCCGGCCACGCAGTACGAACTCATGCTCCGAGGCCGGGCCATCGACAACAATCCTGGTCTTTTCGCCGATTCTGGCCTTCTGACGGGCTGTCACCAGCTTCTTCTGGAGTTTCATCACGCGGGATTGGCGGGCGGTCTTGGTTCTGGCCGGTACGTTGTCCTCAAGGGCGTGCGCCGAGGTCCCCTCCTCGTGGGAGTAGGTGAAGACGCCGACGTGGTCGAAGGCGTGCGTCGAAATGAAGTCACAGAGCGAATCGACATCGGCTTCGGTCTCACCTGGGAATCCGACGATGAACGTGGTCCGGAAGGTGACGCCCGGCACCTGAATGCGAATGCGCTCGAGCAGCGCGTCATACTTCTGGCGCGACCCCGGACGCTTCATGCGCTTCAATACCGAGTCGGAAGCGTGCTGGAGAGGTAAGTCTATGTAGGGGCAGACCTTTTCACATTCTGCCATCGCCGCGAGGGTGTCGTCGTCGATCGTTGTCGGATAGAGGTAATGGAGTCGAATCCACTCGATACCTTCCACCTCATTCAGCGCGCGAAGCAGCCGGGCGAGTGCCCCGCGTTCGTGGCGGTCGATGCCGTAGAACGTCGTGTCCTGCGAAATGAGGAGCAGTTCCTTGACGCCGCGCGCCGCTAGCGCCCTGGCTTCGTCCACAATCGAGTCGGCGGGACGGCTGCGATACGCGCCGCGCAGGGTCGGGATAATGCAGAAGGCGCACTTGTAGTCGCAACCTTCCGCCACCTTGATGTACGCATAGTGCCGCGGGGTGGCATAGAGCCGCGGCGTGGTGGCATCGTAGATATACGTCGGCCGCTCCGCTCCTGCGGCCTTTGGCGCTGGCGGTTGCCCGGCGACGCTGCTCGCGGCCTCTCGCGGGTGGTCGATCGATCGAGGCTCCACTCCGGGACTTGACGGACGGAAGAAGGTCAGCGGGGCGGTGACCTCGGTTGCAGCGCCCGTGTGTCCACCAATGGCGCTGACGATCGCCGGGACTTCGCCGGTGCCGAGAAGAGCATCGATCTCTGGAATTTCCTTGCGGAGTTCGTCCCGGTATCGCTCGGCGAGACAGCCAGTGACGATCAACCTCTTGCAGCTGCCGTCCTTCTTGTGTTGTGCCATCTCAAGGATGGCGTCGACAGACTCTTTCTTCGCGCGGTCGATGAAGGCGCACGTGTTCACCACGAGCACGTCGGCGTCGTGCGGGTCCTGCGTGAGTTCGTGCCCAGCCTGCTGGGCCAAGCCGAGCATTACCTCGGAGTCCACCAGGTTCTTGGGACAGCCGAGCGAAATCATTCCAATCTTCACGTTGGTCCTTGCTTCGCCTGCTCCCCGACGCCCGCGCGACGTGGGCAGGCTCTGGGCTCTGGGCGTTTGACGAGACGTCTCTCACGGATACATACGATTGAGCATGCGCGGATAGGGAATCGTCTCCCTGACGTGTTCGAGCTTGCAGATCCAGGCGACCGCCCGTTCGATTCCCATTCCGAAGCCGCCGTGCGGCACACTGCCGTACCGACGCACGTCCAAATACCACTCGAAGGCTTCCTTCGGTAGGTCGTGCTCCTTAATGCGCGCGAGCAGTAGATCGAGATCGGCCAGACGCTCGCCACCGCCGATGATTTCACCGTAGCCCTCAGGCGCGAGCACATCTACACACATCGCGAGATCGGGACGCTCGGGGTCGGGCTTCATGTAGAACGCCTTCACGGCCGCCGGATACCGATGCACCATGACCGGACGGTCGTACTGCTCTGACAATGTCGTTTCGTCCGGTCCGCCGAAATCACCGCCCCACTCGAAGGGGAGTCCCTTGTCCCTGAGCGTCGCCGCGGCCTGATCGTAGGTCACGCGGTGAAACGGCTTCTGCACGCGTTCGAGCTTGGTGACGTCGCGCTCCAGCACGGCCAGCTCGCGCTTGCGTTTGTCCAGTACCCGTCCGACCATCGAGACGATCAGGTCCTCGGCCAGGTCCATGACGTCGTCGAGTCCGGCGTACGCCATCTCAGGCTCCACCATCCAGAACTCGGTCAGGTGTCGGCGCGTTTTCGATTTTTCTGCCCGGAACGTCGGACCAAACGAGTAGACGCGGCCGAGCGCCATGGCGTTGGCTTCCAAATACAGCTGACCGCTTTGCGTGAGATACGCCTTGTCGTCGAAATACTCGACGGGGAATAAGGTTGACGTGCCTTCGCATGCCGCCGGCGTGAAGATCGGTGTGTCCGTGAGGATGAAGCCGCGGTCGTTGAAGAAGTCGCGGACGGCGTTGATGATTTCGTGGCGGACGCGAAGAATCGCCTGCTGGCGTTCAGCCCGAATCCACAGGTGGCGGCGGTCAAGGAGGAAGTCGACGCCGTGTTCCTTGGGTGTGATTGGGTAGTCATGCGATTGGCCGACGACTTCGAGATGCGTGATGTCGATCTCGTAGCCGCTTGGCGCGCGCGTGTCCGGCTTCACCTGTCCGGTGACGATGACGGAGGTTTCCTGGGACAGATGACCGGCGAGCGTGAACAAGTCGTCGCCAACTGCTGCCTTCGACATGACGCCCTGAATGAAACCAGAGCCATCGCGAATGATCAGGAAATGAATCTTGCCGCTCGACCGGCGATTGTGCAGCCACCCCTTAATCGTGACGCTCTGGCCGTCATGTGCGCCGATGTTCTCGATATAGACATGCATTGGGGACACGCTCTCAACCGGATGTTAACGCAGCTCTTCGACATGTGCCGCGAGCAGACTACGCAGGCGTTCGAATCTCGGATAGCGTTCGAAGTTATGCCGTATGTACCGCAGGGTGCGCGGCATGAACTGGACGTAGGCGGAATTTCCCCGAGCCGTCATCTGGAAGCCGAAGGTCCCCAGCGCCTTGAGGTTGCGCTGTACGGCCATCAGGTCGAACCGACGCCGAAATTCAGGGAGCGGTGTGGTCTGAGTTCCGCGCAGTCCGACGAAGTAGCTGATCAGCGCGTCGACCTCCTCCTCAGGCAGGTCGACATACGAATCGCGTAGCAGCGACACCAGGTCGTACGTGTCGGGCCCCATGCGGGCATCCTGGAAGTCGATCACGTATAGGCGACCATCGTGAAGCATCAGGTTGCGGCTGTGATAGTCGCGATGGCACAGCACGCGCGGCTCATCGGCCAGCTCGCTCGTCAGCGCGGCCCATTCCTCGTCCAGGGCTCGCCGTTGGATGTCGCTGAACGAGGCGCCACGATGGGCTTCGAGAAAATGCGTGACGAAGAAGCGCATCTCCCAGGTGAGCTTTTCGACGTCGAACGCCAGGCGATACGGCAGATAGCGGTCTGAGGCGAGTTCTGCGCCTCGGCGCTGCAGGAGCTCGATGAGTTCCACCGCTTGGCGATAGCACACCACCCGTTCGGCAGCGCTAGCAACGTCAAGGTAGGCCTGGAGCCTGACGTCGCCCAGGTCGCTCTGCGCCACGATGCCGTCGGCGTCGTCGTGGCCGATGATCTTCGGAATTGGCAGGGGAATCTGACTGAGCAGGGAAGCGACATTGGCAAACGGCAAGGTCGCGAAGTCGATCGCGCCGGCATGCAGCGCCATCACCGTCGTTTCGCCATGTGCCTGAACGACACGGAAATAGCGGCGGTCGGAGGCGTCGACCATGAGGGGCACGACGCTCATGGCCCCGCCGGCTCCCGATGCTCTCAGGTAGCGATCGATGCGTTCACGGACGCGAAGGTCGTTGGATGACAGAGACTCAGTCATGGTCAGTCAGGCATCGGCAATGCTGAGAGGTTGCCGCGTCCGTCTCGTAGGAGCACAGCGCGCGAATAGACGGCGCCTGCCGGGACCCAGACACCGTCGGTGACGATACACGCATCGATGCTGGCGCCTTCGCCAATGGTGATGTCGTCCCAGAGGATCGAGCGTGTGACCTGGGCGTTGGGCGCCACGTGCACGCCAACTCCCATGTGCCCAGCATCGGCGGCCAGGGCCGCTGACGTTCGCCGATAGTCGGCGACGGTGCCAATGTCGAAGAAGGTCGCGTCGACGACCACGCCTCGGACGGAGCCGGCCAGTCGCGCCATGAGGGCGGTGTAGACACCCGTGAAGGAGTCGGCGGCGACACCCTTGGGTAGGTCCGCGAACACACGGCCCTCAACGAGCTGTACGCCGATGAAATGGAACGATCCTGTCGCGGCAGGTCCGCGTGGCACAAACCGACGCACACTCCCGTCGGGACTAAGCACCACGCCACCGTAGCGTAGGGGCTCTTGGTTGGGCACGAGCGCCAGAGTGGCCTCGGCACCTGACTCCTCGTGCGCCACTCGAACGGCATCGAGGCTCACATCGGTCAGTGTGTCGCCGTTGACCAAGAAGAAGCGGTCTGCGCCGAGGATGTCGAGGGCCTGCCGAGGTCCGCCGGCGCTGCCAAGCAGGAGAGGCTGTTCCCAGGAGTAGCGAATCGCGGCGCCCAGATCGGTACCGTCGCCGAGCACCGCGGTGAGTGTATGGGGAAGGTGGTGAAGATTGCAGGTGATGTCCCGGACGCCCGATCGCACCAACCAGCGCACAATGCGGCGTGCGAGCGGCTCCCCAGCAACCGGCACCGCGGGCTTCGCGCGAACGCGCGTGAGCGGGTCAAGTCGTAGGCCAAGGCCGGCCGTTAGCAGCAGTGCCGGATGTGTGGGTGTCACGTCAGCGCGCGAAGATCATGTCGGTGGGCGTGGTGCCGATCGCCTCGCAGGTCTGGACGAACAAGGCGCGATAGGACTCCAGCACGAACTCGTGCGGGCCGCGGCCGAGCGCCGTGGCGACCGCGTGGATGCCGGCTTCACTTCCTTCGATCTCGACGAACGTGCCCACCGGGGTTTCGTCAAGGGCCACGACGACCTCGCCGAGCGTGAATTCTTCGCGATATTTCTCGTAACGAAACGACACCACGAAGCCCAGTCGTCCGAGAATCGTCATGACGACCGGCCCGCTACCGACGGTCGTTTCGATCTCCTCCCGCAGCTTCATCGTCTCGTCGGGTATGGGGCTCTTGAAGGTGACGGAGTGGTGGCCGTCTTCGACCCGTACGCGGAGCACTTCAGCGCGGCACGACAGCTCGCGAGCGGGCGTATCAAAAACCGTATCGGACTGTAGGCGCCGGGCACGCAGCGGCACGGCGCCGAGTTCGAGGATCGCGGTGCGTGCTGCGTCCGGACCCTCGAAGCGTAGCTTGATTTCTCGTTCCATACGGGCAGACATCGGGGTCAACACTGAACCAACGGGCAATCGCGAGTCAGGCGTCTTGTGCCGGTCTCGACAAGATCGCACGAGCGTGGTTGGTCGGTCCCGAGCAGGCGGACCCTTCACTCACCACGGTCACAAGCAGTCCTCGGAAAGGTCCAGGGGCATGGACGTGCCCACGCGGTAGCCGAGCGGGCGCTATTCCTTCTTGACGGTGACAAAAACCTCGCTACCGTCCCGCCACACGAGGATACGGGCAATGCGTCCGGTCGACACACGTTGCAGTTCGCGCCCAGCTTCGGCCGCCGAGGCAATTTCCTGCCCGTTGATCGAGAGGATCACGTCGCCTTGGCGTAGGGCGCCGGCAGATGGTCCATCAGGGTCGACGGCGGTGACGACCGCACCGCTCTGGCCGGACGGCATCTGGAGACGGCGTGCCGCCGGCGGCGTCACGTTGGTCAGCGTCAGGCCGAAGCTGTCCTGCCCTTGCTCTTCTGGCTGGGCCTGCTCGTTGTTGCGGCTCTGACGTCCGCCGCGTTCGACGTCGAGGTCGAGCTCCGCGACAGTGACGTGCAGTGTCTGTTCCTTCAAATTGCGCATCACCTTCAGAGGGACGGAGGTGCCAGGCTTGGTGGCCGAAACCATCTTCTGAAGTGCGGTCGTATCGCTGACAGGACGGCCGTTGTATTCGAAGACCACGTCGCCGGCTTTGACGCCGGCCTTCTCGGCGGGGCCACCGGGCGCGACCTGCGAGACGAGCGCACCGGCACGAGACTTCAGGCCGAAGTCCTTGAAGTCTTCGCGGGGAACGGCGGTCATCTGCAGGCCGATGCGACCTCGGATCACCTTGCCTTGATTCAGCTGCGGCAGCAGTTCGCGCACCGTATTGCTTGGCACCGCGAACCCGATGCCGATGTTGCCCTCGGCGCGTGGGTTTGTGAAGATCATCGTGTTGATACCGATGACTTCACCGCGGAGATTCAGCAACGGGCCGCCCGAGTTGCCCGGGTTGATCGCCGCATCCGTCTGGATCATTTCGTTGGTGCGACCATCGGTCGTGAATGGGCGAGACATTGCGCTGACCACGCCGACGGTGACCGTCCATCCCTGGTTGAATGGATTGCCAATTGCCATCACCCAATCACCGGCGGCCATCTGCGACGAATCACCGAATTTAGCTTCCGGTAGCGGGTGATTCGGTTTTTCCGTGAGCTGGATGAGGGCGCTGTCGGTGAGCGCATCCCTGCCAATCAGTTTCGCGGGGTAGGTATGGTCGTTCTCGTCGCCAAAGAGCGAGACCTCGATCTTGGTGGCGTCCTCAATCACGTGGTTGTTGGTGAGGATCAGCCCGTCTTTGCTGATGATGAACCCGGTGCCCGCAGCGACCGTTGTCTGGTCGCGCTGCCGCCGTCCCTGGCCTTGTCCTGGTGCCTGCCCTCGTCCCTGCGGGTCATCGTCGCGGTCGTCGGGCTGGCCGAAGAACCGGCGCATCAGGTCGTCAGGTAGCTGGCCGCCACCACCACCGAAGAATTCGGAAAGGTCCTGGTTCTTCTGTTTCGATTCGGTGCGAATGTTGACGACCATTGGCTGCTGGGCCTTGGCGACGTTGCGGAACGTCTGCGCGTCAAGCGCACCCGTGATCGGCGCACTATTCATCGGCGGCACCGCGAGGGTCTGCGCCGACGATGTCGGCGCGAGATCGAGCCGTGACGCGATCACCATGCCGACGGCTAGCGATGAGACGCCAATCAGTAATCCGTAGAAGAGCGTCGTCTTTCGGGTGGACATTAATTCCTCCGTGTTACGCGAGTGTCAGGATCGCTGACTGTAGCGCGCCCGTCACGACCGCATCGTGCGGCTGAACGATCATATTGATCTCGGTGCGGACGCCAAAATCACTGAAATAGACGCCAGGCTCGATGGTAAAGCCTGTGCCAGGTAGCAGTCGGCGGTCGTCGTGGGTCTCATAGTCGTCCATATTGACGCCGTTACCGTGGACCGACTCGCCGAGACTGTGTCCGGTCCGGTGCAGGATTTCGGTGGCATAGCCCGCATCCTTCAGCACAAATGAGGCAACGCGATCGACCTGCCACCCGCGGAGCTCGCGTCCGCTGCGACTGGCAGTTTGCACCAATGCCACAGCAGCGTCGCGGGCTTCGACCACGGCAGCAAACGCCCTGGTCTGAGACTCAGTCGGGCGAGGGCCCGTGAACCCGACCCATGTGATGTCGGCGTACACCGCCCCTGGCGTCTTGAGCTTGCCCCAAAGATCGATCAGCACGAGCTCGTTGGCGCCGATGACTCGCGAGGCCGCGCTGGTCGGCAGGTAGTGCGGGTTGCCAGAGTTTTCCGAGGCGGACACATTCGGTGGCGAGTCAGATGTGAGGCCCTCGGCAGCGAACCATCCGACCATCAGCTGCTGGATGTCGAACTCAGTGGTGCGCGTGCCGGCCGCGAGCCGGCTCGCGATGGCCGCAAATGTCTGGTCCTTGATGCGATACAGCTTATCGGCGGCGGCACAGTGCGTCTGGATCTGCGCGGTCTGCCAGACCGCCGCGAAGCGCTGAACGAGATCGCCTGACGATACGATCTCCACGTTGAACTGACGGAGGAGTTGAATCGTGCCTGCGTCGACACGCGAGATATAGGGGATGGCGCACTCGGGGGAGTACTCCATCGCGACCTTTCGGACCGGCGCCAACATTCGCTTCAATCCAGCTTCGAGTTGCTCGCGGCCGGCGTAGCGCTCGGCGCGGCCCGGCAGATGCGCTAGCGAATGCGGTTCAATGGCGTGGACCAACGCCTGCGGCTCGCCCTCGGCAGGGATGAGGTAGAACCATCGTCGCGTCGCGAGATGCCCGGCCTGTTTGGCAACGCCCGTGATCTCCGCCGCAATCGGATTGAGCCCGCGAAAGTCGTACAGAAGCCAGCCGTCGATGTTGTCCGCCTTCAGCGCGGCCTGGATCGCGAGGACGTCGATGGAACTGGGAGCCATGAGGGCCGTACCTGACACGCCTCAAGTATAGACCGGCCCCACGGCAGCTCTTGCGGTTCGTCTCTGATTTGCCATCGGCCGGATGCAGAATCCCAACGGTATAATCGCGCAAAGGGCGGAATTCCAATGAAACCACCGTTCAGGCTCGCAACGCTTCTGGTGGCAGCCGCCGGCTCCACGCTCGTCCTCGCTCAGACCGGACAGGCGCCGTCCAATCCGGTTCCGACCTTTCGTGCGCAGGTCGAATACGTCGAGGTCGACGCGCTGGTCACAGATCAACAGGGGCAGTTCGTCCGCACCCTCACCAAGGACGATTTCCAGGTCTTCGAGGACGGCAAGGCCCAACAGCTGACCAATTTCGCGCTGGTTGACATTCCGGTTGACCGGGCGACGCGGCCGCTCTTTGCGGCCGGACCCATTGAGCCCGACGTTCGTTCGAATGAGCGGCCGTTCGATGGTCGCGTCTATGTCATGGTGCTCGACGACCTTCACGTGGCGGCCCTGCGCTCTCAACGGGTCAAGGAGGCCGCCAAGCAGTTCATCGCCAGGAACCTCGGTGCCAATGACTTGATGGCGGTCGTCTCCACGGGAGGGCGTTCCCAGGACGCGCAGGAGTTCACAAGCAGCAAGCGGCTCTTGACCAGCGCTGTGGACCGTTTCATGGGACAGAAGCTGGACTCGATCACGCTGGCGCGTAATACAGAGTATTTTCGCCGGAGTGACACAGGGGATCCGGGCAGTCGCATTCCCGATCCCGACGAACTGCAGCGCGCCAGTTACGCTCGTTCGACGCTGGCGACGTTGCGTCAGGTCGCTCAATGGTTCGGCGGGGTCCACGGTCGCCGAAAGACGATGCTGTTCTTCAGCGAAGGGATCGACTACGACATCACCGATGTCATTCGTGGTCTCGACTCTCCCAGCAGTGCGGCCAGCGGCATCTTGGACGATATCCGCGAGGCCATTGCTGCCACCGCGCGTTCTAACGTCAGCATTTATTCCGTCGACCCACGAGGGTTGACGACGCTCGGTGACGAGACGATCGGCGTGCAGCAGTTGGCCGATACCGCCGGCACGTCGGGTGCGGGTATCGGTGCCAGCTCGCTGGCCAACGAACTCCGCATCCAGCAGGACAACCTTCGCCAGCTGGCCGAAGACACGGGTGGCTTTGCCGTCGTCAATCGGAACGATTACACGACGGCGTTCGACCGTATCCTCGCTGACAACAGTTCGTACTATCTGCTCGCGTACTACCCGCCGTCGGACAAACGCAACGGCAAATTCCACCGCATCGAGGTGAAGACGACGCGGCCCGGTCTGAAGGTTCGCTCGCGCCGCGGCTATGCCGCCGCGCGGGGCAAAGCCCCGACGCCACCCAAGACGGGCGGCTTGTCTCAGGAGATGTTCGACACGATCAACAGCCCGTTGCAGGTCAGCGGCCTGACGATGCGGGTCTTTGCGGCGCCGTTCAAGGGCACTGCGCCGAATGCCTCGGTGTTGGTCGGCGTCGAAATGCTCGGTCGCGACCTGACGCTCGATGCTGGCAAAGTGAATATCTCTTATCTCGCGGTTGATTCGAAATCGAAGGTCTTTGGCGCACGCAACGATACGCTGTCACTGAACCTTCGACCCGACACGCGTGCCCGGGTCGAAAGCACCGGCCTGCGGGTGTTCAACAGGATGGATATCCCGGCGGGGCGCTACCAACTCCGCGTCGCGGCGCGCGACCCTGGCAAGGCAAACGTTGGCTCGGTGATCCTTGACCTCGAGGTGCCAGATTTCTTCAAGGTACCGTTTGGCATCAGCGGCCTGACGGTGACACCACTGGGTGGTGGCCCGATGATGAGTGCCAAGCCCGACGAGGCTTTGCTTCAGGTCCTGCCAGCACCACCGGTGGCCCAGCGCACGTTCGCCCAAGACGACGAGTTGGCGCTGTTTGCAGAGGTCTACGACAACGAAAACAAGGACGCGCACAAGGTCGACATCGCGACGACCCTTATTACCGACGAAGGGCGCGTGCTTTACAAGAATGAGGAAACACGTGATTCAAGCGACCTGCAGGGCGCAAAAGGGGCCTACGGATACACCGCCCGTGTGCCATTGTCCGCAGTACCTCCAGGAAGCTATGTCTTGCAGGTCGACGCGCGTTCTCGGCTAGGTCGCGGCACCTCGGCCGTGAGACAGATCGAGATCACCGTCATTCCCGCCACGCGTCCCTAGTTCGGGGCTAGACGCCCTCGCTCGAACAAAAAAGAAAAGGGCCGGACTGCCTCGCGGCATCCGGCCCAGATCGCTCCCACCCAGCCGCAGCCGGGCCCTGTCCTAGGTCACTATGGCTTCTTCGCTGGTGCTGCTCCCGCTGGTGCCGCCTCGAGCGACTTCACCTTGGCGACTTTCACGGTGCCGTTGGCGTGCGTGAAGTTCCAGTTGTTGGACTTCATCTTGGCGTTGTACGGCGTCTGGATTTCGATGGTCTGAATTTCCCCAGGCTGCAGCATCCCGTTGATCACGCCCTTGCCGCCGGCGACGATCGCGCCACCCGCGTCGTACCAGGTCTCGGCCACCTGCAGGCGCGCCAGAGGCGAGGCGGACTGGTTTCGCACCTTGATCGTGGTAATCACGATGTTCTTGCCGGGAATGGCCTTGGTCACAGGCGCGGTGAACTCAATGAGGGCCTCACCTTTGAGTGGGGGCGTGAACTTCTTGCCAGCGAGCACCGAAGTCATCGGCGGGGCCTGAGTTGCCTGCGCCGCAAGCGTGGCGCTGGCATAGATCGTCGTCGTGACGATGGTCGCGGCGACAGCAAAACGCACGCGGTTCATAGCAATCCTCCAAGATGGGTGAATAGAGTCGTTACGCAGTGGCGGGATTATAGCAGGGGCCATCACATTTCGCCGTTCCAGTCCTCGGGCTCGGGATTGACCGAACGGAACACTTCCATATGCCACTTCCCGCCGCCCCAGGGCTCAATGACTTCGGCGGCGATCACGTCGACGATGAGTTCGCCGAAGTGCCGCGCCTCGGGGTCGCCTTCAAGGTGATAGGCGGGTTCGTCCCAGCCGAAGTTAGGATAGAGCATCAGCGTCAGAAAGAGGTCGTAGCCATCGTCAATGACAATAAGTTGCGCGCACGGCCGCTTGAGCGTTGAGTGATAGACGAGGTACTTCTCGGCGCTGTGAGCACGGATGTAGCGCTTGACGGCAAACTCTCGGGCGACGATTTCCTCGACCGCGATCTTCTTGTCCCAGCAGTCGCGGCAGTACTTCTCGTCACCGCGCGGCTCCGAGATGTCCTTGGCTCCACACAGCGCGCACTTCGACTTGGCAACGGTCTTCCGTGACATCAGCTCAGATTATCACTATCGCCAGAATAGGCCGGGCGTACGCTCTCCTAGCATTGCTCGCTCCCGGCGGGTACGATGCGCGCGCCGAGGCCGCTGGCGCGCCCCCCGGGTGACGGCTGGGTCACAGAGTTGAAAGGCCCACGAATCTTGCATCAGCCGATTGGTTGCACTACTTCTAGCTCCAGGCGGAACTCGGATAGCACTGGAGGTCCCGGCACGGCCGAAAGTCTGGGCACAGCGGACGCTGGATGGCAGCTGTACAATTGCTGCCGGCTGATGCGTCTTCCTGCTCTCTTGGTCGCTGGCGTGGCCGCGCTCCTCATGGCGTCGCCAGCGCACGCACAGGATCCGCCACCGCGCATCGGCCCATTCGTCTTCGATCTGCACGCGACCGTGCCGATGTTTCCCTCTGACAATCCGGGCCTTCAGGAGTCGCGCACGTTGGTGACGGGCGAACTACCCGGTGCCGGACTTGGGTTACATGGTGGTGCGCACGCCTACGTGCTCACGTGGAAGGCGCTCACGGTTGGCGTTGGGGTCGACATGACGGTTGCGCGAACGCGTCAGGGAGCGGTGCCACTTTCCGAGACCGCTCAGAGCAGACCCGTCACCGAGACTTTCTCTCACATCGCTCCGGAGTTGTCGTTCAATTTTGGTGATGGTGATGGCTGGAGCTATCTGAGTGCCGGTGTGGGGCCGAGTGTCTGGCAGTTCGACGTCGCGGGCCGCGACCAAGTGTCGGCCGACACTGAGCGCCTCCAGACGACCAACTGGGGCGGAGGCGCCCGTTGGTTTATCAAGCCGCGCCTGGCATTTAGCCTCGATGTGCGCTTCTACACCGTCAACCCGAGCACGCCTGACCTGCGGGACCCAGGACTTCCGACGCAGCCGCGCACACGATTGCTGATCATCGGGGCGGGAGTGTCGTTCAAGTAGTTCCACCGGGGGCCCAGTCTACGAACTCGCCGCTGGCCAGCAGCGGGAATCGGAATCCGTTCGCTCATTAGTGCGTCATGGCGTAGAGAAGGACATTGACGCCAATGGCGTAGCCA
>JBEBGG010000309.1:0-2374 GCA_040081555.1 Vicinamibacterales bacterium | reverse complement strand
CGCGTGTTCGGCGATGATGTCGGCAAAGGCGACGACGAGCTGTCCGACCTTCTGTTCCGGTGGGTCACTGCCCGCCGCGACAGCGTTCAGTCGCTCGGCGGCGGCGCCAAACGTCTTCAGCAGCAGGGCGCGGTAGAGCCCCTGCTTGTTGCCAAAATGGTAGTAAAGCATTGCCTTGTTGACCCTGGCACGGCGGGCAATGCGATCGACACGGGCACCGGAAAAGCCGCGGGCTGAGAACTCCAGCGCGGCGGCGCTCAGAATACGTTCGGGCGAGACACGGGCGGGGCGAGACATGTAAACTAACCAGTCAGTTAGTAATTGATATGACTCTACAGCACCGCGGCAGAATTGTCATCGCCGGCGGCAGCGGCTTCCTCGGACAGCCGCTCGCGCGCCACCTCGCCGCTGCCGGGCACGAAGTCGTCCTGCTGTCGCGAACACCCGGTGCCAGCACCGACCCGATACGCAGGGTGATGTGGACACCTGACGGCTCTACCGGGCCCTGGGCGAAGGAGCTCGATGGGGCGCAGGCGGTGATTAACCTTGCTGGCGAATCGATCGCCGGCCAGCGCTGGAGCGATGCGCGCAAGCGCCAGATTCTAGACAGTCGCATTTTCGCGACGCGCAGCCTCGTGCGCGCCATCGACGCTGCTCATCAACCGCCATCCGTCTTGGTCAGCGGGTCCGCCGTCGGCGTCTATGGACCCTGCGGCGACGAGCCGGTGACCGAACTGACACCCCACGGGCGCGACTTCCTGGCCGGCGTCTGTGCGCAGTGGGAAGCGGAAGCCAATCGCACCCAGTCTGACGAGACGCGCGTCGTCGTGTTGCGCACCGGACTCGCCCTGGCGCGAGACGGCGGCGCGCTCCCGCCCATGCTGCTGCCGTTCTGGTTCGGCGCCGGTGGGCCGGTGGGTTCAGGCCGCCAGTACTGGCCGTGGATTCATCGTGACGATTGGCTGTCGATGGTGCAGTTCGCCATCGAGACACCCACGATCAGCGGTCCCCTGAATGCGACCGCACCGACGCCGCTGCCGAATCGCGAATTTGCCCGAGCACTCGGTCGTGCCATGCACCGCCCGGCATTCATGCCTGCGCCTGCATTCGCGCTGACGCTGCTACTTGGAGAGATGGCCGATGCACTAGTCCTCTCCGGGCAACGCGCCCTCCCCGCCAAAGCCGTGCGCGCCGGCTTTGCATTCAAGTACTCGGACTTGCCATCAGCGCTCGTGGATTTATTTCCGTCCTAGGTCTCAACACCAGGACAGCAACCCCATGGGCGCCCGTAGCGCGTCGCCTCGGTAGCGCTCAACTGACCAGCGGTGGTCTCTAGTGCCCCAGACTGAGCAGATTGGCCAGCAGCTGGTACGCCCCGTCCACGCCGGCCGGGAGCTGACGCCATAGGTTCAGGCCGACGTATACCCATCGGCCTTTGCCATACGACGCATCGACGAGGGCACCGAGCTTGGCGCCGGCATTGTTCGGGATGCGCTCGTCGACGCTGAGCAGGTCTCGATAGCGGGCGTCCTTCTCGCCAAGGAAATACAACCCGCGCTCCTGTACCCAGTTTGTCCACGTCGTGCCGTCAAGCGGATTCGGCACATTGAAGACCGCGTCGCCGGTCAGGATCGGTGTCACGGACGCACGTTCGTCCGTCGCGCGCCCAGCGCTCACTTTCGCGGGATAAGGACCGTACTGCGCGTTGTTGAACTCGAACTTGTTGTATTGCACGATGACCGTGCCGCCATTGCGGACGTACTCGAGGAGCCGGCTGTTGTTGGCACGCAGATCTTCGCGCCGTTCATAGGCGCGCACGCCGGTGACGATCGTCGAGAAGCGCGACAAGTCACCCCAGGCAAGATCGTCACTGTCCAACATCTCGACCTTCACGCCCAGTTGCCCAATGGCCGGCGGTACTTCGTCACCCACGCCCATGACGTAACCGACAGTCAGGTGCGGCGTCGTCTTCACGTCCATGATCTTCACGCGGGTCTCTGCCTCGCGGTAGACGTGTTGCCGCCGGATGTGCGGGTACTCAATCTTCTGGAAGCCTCGACTCACGGAAGCCGTGGGCGTATTCGCGACGGCCTTGATCAAGACGTCGCCAAGCCGCGCCCCTGCCGGAGGGACGACCCGGAAGCGAACGGTCTGCGATTCATCCTCGCGCGTGAAGGCCACCGCCTGTCTTTCCGGCGTCACCTTCCACCCGGGAGGCGTCTCGAGCGTGACCACCTGGTCAGCCGGGCCTTTGGTGTCGTTGACGAGCATCACCCGGATCTGCCGCTCGTTGTCCACCGGCGCGGAGGGAGTGGACCGTACGCGTGGCCTGGAAATGATGGCGATGGACGGCGACACGCTGACCGACACCGGC
>JBEBGG010000136.1:0-9200 GCA_040081555.1 Vicinamibacterales bacterium | reverse complement strand
AACGACCTTCACCTGCACCGGCGTCACGCCCGCGCACGGCGCCAACACGGCGTCTCCTGCGGTCGTGCAGGGAACCGTCACGACCGCGGACGGTGACATCAGTGTGTCCACATCCACGACGGCAACGTGGAACGCCGGCTCCCTCGTCCTGACGGTCGCCAGCACCCTCGGCTTCGCTCCGCACTCATTCTGGGTGGGCAGCAGCCTGATCACTTGCGGTGGTTACACCAGCGCCACCGCCTTGAGTGCCTGCAACGTGCCGACCGCGATTAGCAACAATTCGACGCTGACGACGGCCGCGCGCTCATCAGTCGGCACGGGCACGCTTGGTGGCTTTCTGAAGGTCGAGCGACAGGGGACCGACGGCACCTGGACTGACGTGACGATGGAGCTTCTGAACTACGGTATCGGCGGACCGAACCTGAGCGGGTGCGCCGTGGCCGATCCGACACCGAACGCCGTTATTCGGCTGCAGAGAGTCAGGGACAACAACTGGGCGACGGCGGCTACGTGCCCGCCGAACAACAACGTGTCGACAGACTATTGGCCGAACACGCTCTTTGACGTCAGAGAAGCGCTGTTGCGTGATGTCTCACCGGGCACGTCGACCGTGGCCATCGGAGGTGTGATGCACTACATCACGCTCGATATTGGCAACCTCGCCCAGTGGTTTCGCGCCACCGGCGCCTACGGAGCCAGCAGTGGTACGAACTCGAAGCTCGATAACGGCGGCTACACCGTCTACTTCTCGGACCGTCGCAACAATCGCAATGTATCCAGTCTCGAGACCGGTGATTATGGATTCGAGGACTTCGTGAATCCGGCGTCCGGGGCCGGAACGCCGAATGGTTCGCTAGACGCTGGTGAGGACGTCAACGCCAATGCGACGCTCGACGTGTACGGCGGCATCCCAAACTACGACGGTACCTACAACACCGTGCCGCCAGGAGCATCGGCGCCGCTCATCGCGACGGCGACGCCACAGACGATGGTGTCGCGCGGTGATGCGCAAATCAATCGGCCGATCTTCTTTCGTCACGCGCTGAAGGTACGAAACGGGAACAATATCGCCGGTCTCGGCGTGACCGGCCTCAGCATCGTCTCGGAGAACCCGGTCTACGTCGAGGGTGACTGGAACTCCCCTGGTGGCAGCTTCGCAGGCGCCCATGCGGCGACGGCCGTGATGGCCGACACCGTGACGTTGTTGTCGAACAATTGGAATGATGTGCGCTCGTACACACAGCCCTATTCGCCAGGCAATCGCGATCGGGTGACACAGACGTGGTACCGGCTCGCGATCATCTCCGGGAAAGGGATTGCCTTCGCGCAGCCCGCCGGCACGTCGACCGACTTTGGCACTGACGGTGGCGCGCACAACTTCCTCCGCTATCTTGAAGACGGTGACCGGGCGGTCAACTATCGCGGATCCATGGCAACGTTCTTCTTTGCGCGCCAGGGAGTTGGCACCTTCAAGTGCTGCGCCACGGTGTACAACGCACCGACACGTAACTACGCCTTTGACACCGACTTCCTGAACCCAGCGCTGTTGCCGCCGAACACGCCGATGTTCCGCGACCTCAACACGGTTGGCTTCGCGCAGGAAATGCGGCCAGGGCGCTGAATCACTTGACGTCGTCGAAGACCTGATCGAGCGAGAGGGTCTTGATGGGACCGAGGCCCAGCGCACGGATACCGGGCTCAATCACCTTACGATCGCCGACGACAACGATCGCCACGCGGTCGGTGGCGACATACTCCCGAGCGACCCGCTCCACATCTGCGGCGGTGACCGCGTTGATCGCCGCGACATACTTCGCGAAATAGTCGTCTGGTAATGAATACACCAGCGCGTCTTCGAGGCGCCGCGAGATATCGGTGGTGGTTTCGAATCCGGCCGGGTAGCGCAGCGCGACGTAGTTCTTCGCCCGCGCCAGTTCGGCGGGCGGGACCGCCTGGTGAATGCCGTTCAATTCTTTGAAGAACTCGGTGAGGGCTTCCGATGTCTTGTCCGTCTGCACACCGGCTGAGGCGACAAACGGACCGGGCCGCTGACGCATATCGAACAGTGAGGTGGCACCGTAGGTGTAGCCGTGCTGCTCGCGCAGGTTCATGTTGAGACGCGAACTGAACGACCCACCGAGTACGGTGTTCATCACCTGAATCGGAAAGTAGTCTGCGGTGTCGCGGGAGACGCCCTCAACGCCAATCCGAATTTGCGACTGCGGCGCGCCAGGCTTGTCGAGAAGGTAGACCTCGCGCGCGGCACGCGGTGGGCCACTACGCCCGGTCTTCGAGGGGCCGGCGCCGCCGCCGGCTGATCGCCACGCCCTGAAGTGCTGTTCGAGAAGTGGCATCACCAGGTTCGGGGTGACATCGCCGACGACCAACAATGTCGGCGCCTTGATCAACTGTGCGCGGTAGAAGGCCGCGACGTCGCTCACAGTGAACGCGCTGATGGCATTGGCGGTGCCGATGGTCAGGGTGCCAAATCGTCCCTCTCGAAACAGGATGCGCGACAGCGCGGCTGACGCGATCGAAGACGCGTCGTCTTTGGCCTGCGTCAGGCTCGTCAGGCGTTGCTGGCGCAGTCGTTCGAGCTCCGCCGCCGGGAACGTCGGGCGCAGCGCGACGTCTGCCATTAACGGTAGCGCCTCGCCGAGGCGGGCCACGGGCACGTGGAGGCGCACAGCCCACGAGTCGAAGCCGATGGTTGAGTTGAGATCTGCGCCAAGAAAATCTACGGCGTCGGCGAGCTCCAGTGATGAACGTGAGCCCGCGCCCTCCATGAGCATTGCCGCAGTCAGACTCCCGATGCCGAACTTGCCCTGCGGGTCTGCGCTGGTGCCGCCAGTGCCGGTCTTGATCACCAGATTGACCTGCACCACCGGCACTTCGTGCGCCTCGACTATCCACACCGGAATGCCGTTGGAGAGCTGACGCTTCTGAATCTGCGGCAGCGCGATCGTCGGCGCAAGGCCGATGGCCGGCGGCCTCGAGCGATCCGGCGCCTGCGCCCACGCGGTGGTGCCGCACGCCAACGTAGAGAGCAGAACGACCAATGCCGTCACGGTCGTCCTCGCTCTACGCCCTGGGCGGAGACATGAGCAGTAGAAAGACGCTCGGCATGTTGAGTTATCCATGGCGTCGTGGCCTTCTGTCATCGTCATGAACCTAGCGCGGTGAGTCAGTTGTGGCCGGCACCACCGTCAGCTCTACACGCTGACCCGCAGGGAGAAACCTCTGCGCCGCAGCGCGCACGTCGCTGGCGGTCAAGGACAAGTACCGCGCAAGGTCGGCGGCGAAGCCGTCGGGATTACCCGTGTTGGTGAAGTAGGCGTTCAATTGGTCGGCCGTGCCGCTGTAGCCGCCGACACGTTCCATGCGGTTGTAGAACGAGGCCTCGACCTGATTGATGGCGCGCTGGACTTCGTGATCACTGGGCCCGGCCGCCTGCAGTACCGCGATCTCTTCATCGATCACCTTCTGCAGTTCCGCGATGGTGTGACCGATCTGCGGCGTGGCTTCGATCACGAACTGCGAGCCGAGCGCCTGCGACTGCTGGCTCGCCGACACGGCCTGCGCAATTCGCATGTCGTAGACGAGGCGCTTGTAGAGACGCGAATTCTTCCCGCCGGCCAGCACGTCGGCGACCACGTCGAGGGCGGCATCGCCAGGAGCAAACTGCTTGGGCGTGAGCCAGGCGAGATAGAGCCTCGGCAGTTGCACGCGGTCCGTGATCGTCCGTCTCTGCACGCTCGTCAAGGCGGCTGGCGGCGCGACGAGCCGGGCCGGAGCTGGCGCCCGCTTGATGTCGCCGAACCATCGCTCGACCTTCGCCCGTGTCTCTGCCAGGTCGATGTCGCCGGCGACGACCAGGCTAGCATTGGCCGGCGCATAGTACGTCTTGAAGAACCCGACGACATCGTCGTAGCTCGCGGCCGACAGGTCCGGCATATAGCCGATGACGGGCCAATGGTACGGATGGCTCTCCGGATACAGCATCTCGCCGAGCGTGACACCTTCGGCGACGCCGTAGGGCTGGTTTTCGATGCTCTGGCGGCGTTCGTTCTTCACGACGTCGCGCTGCGCATCGACCGTTCTTGGAGTCATCGTGTCGAGCAGATAGCCCATGCGGTCCGACTCGAGAAAGAGCGCGAGATCAAGAGCGTTCGACGGGACGCTGATGAAGTAGTTCGTCCGATCGTTTGAGGTCGATCCGTTGTTCTGGCCACCGGCGGCTTCGAGCCATTCGTCGAACTCACCAGGTTTGACGTGCCCAGATCCCATGAACATGAGGTGTTCGAAGAGGTGGGCAAAGCCCGTGCGCCCACTCTTTTCGTGGGCCGAGCCGACGTGGTACCAGGTGTTGACGGTGACCACCGGAACACTGTGGTCCTCGTGCAGGATGACGGTCAGTCCGTTTGGCAGGGTGAACGATGTGTATTGGAGATGCGGTGCCGGCGCCTTTTGCGCGGTAAGTGCTGCCGGGAGCAGAAATGCGATGAAGACGGCAACGGCAAGCTTCATCGAGCGATTCTATGATGAAATATCGCCATGCCAGAGCCGCGTCCGCTTGTCGGAGTCATCATGGGTAGCAAGTCCGACTGGGAGACGATGAAGCAGGCCGTCGAGGTGCTGACCCGCTTCGACGTCCCGCACGAGTCGTGCATCGTGTCGGCGCATCGCACACCCGCGTGGATGTCGGAATATGCCACCACGGCGGTTGGCCGCGGACTGCACGTGATCATTGCCGGTGCGGGCGGGGCGGCGCATCTGCCCGGGATGGTGGCGGCGCAGACGGTGCTGCCGGTGATTGGCGTGCCGGTGCAGAGTGCCGCCCTCAACGGTCTGGATTCGCTGCTGTCAATCGTCCAGATGCCGAAGGGTGTGCCCGTGGCCACCGTGGCGATCGGCGCCGCTGGCGCGGTCAACGCGGGCCTGCTGGCGGTGGCGATTCTTGCCACCTCACGTCCTGAACTGAGGGCGCGCCTCGAGGCCTATCGCACCGAGGTCGCTGACGCGGTCCGCCGCGACACGTTGTGAGCCATCCCGTGACGAAGTCCGCCGAAGCGTTGTCTCGAAGGCGGATCGAGCCTGGGTCGACGATCGGCATTCTTGGCGGCGGTCAATTGGGCCGTATGCTCGCGATGGCGGCGCGTCGCCTGGGTTACCGCGTCCACATTCTCGCCCCTGAGTCCGACACGCCCGCTGGGCAGGTGGCCGACCTGGAGGTCATCGCCTCCTATGACGATGTGGAGCGCGTGCGGGAGTTTGCGCGTGCAGTGGGTGTGGTCACGTTCGAGTTCGAAAATGTCTCCGCCGCTGCCGTGGCGGCCGCGGAGGCCGAAGCGATCGTGCGCCCTGGCGGCCGCGCACTCCACATCGCGCAGCATCGGCTCCACGAGAAGGCGTTTCTGAGGGATCACGGGTTGCCGGTGACACCGTTTGCAGCGATTCGATCCGCCAGCGATCTGCAGGGGGCCGTGCAACACGTTGGCCTGCCGGCTGTGCTCAAGACCGCCGCGTTTGGCTACGACGGCAAGGGGCAAGTGATGGTCCACGCCGAGGCCGACCTGGCCGCCGCATGGGCCTCGCTGGGGAACTCGGAAGCGATTCTCGAAGCGTTTGTCGATCTGGCCGTGGAGATGTCGGTCGTGGCGGCGCGTGGCGTGGACGGCGCGATTGAAGCCTTCGTGCCATTCGAGAACGTCCACTGCCATCACATACTGGATGTCACGGTGGCGCCAGCGACGGTGTCAGAGGCGATCGTGCGGCAGGCGATGGACGTGACGCGCGCCGTGCTCGAACACCTCGATTACGTGGGCCTCCTTTGCGTCGAGTTCTTTCTCGCCCGCGACGGACGGCTGCTGATCAACGAGCTGGCACCGCGGCCCCACAACTCTGGTCACCTGACCATCGAGGCGTGCTGCACGAGTCAATTCGAACAGCAGCTGCGCGCGGTATGTGGCTTACCGCTTGGCTCTCCGGAATTGAGGCAGCCCGCGGCGATGGTCAACCTGCTCGGCGACCTCTGGACGCATGGTGAGCCGCGCTGGGAACGGGCGCTGGCGTTGCCCAACGTCACCCTCCACTTGTACGGAAAGTCGGCGCCGCGACCTGGCCGGAAGATGGGGCACATCACGGCACTTGCCGACACGCCAGAAGCGGCCCGCGCGCTCGCAATCGAGGCGCGCGAGGCCCTGAAATAGGTTCGAAGTATCCAGCGACGTGAATCACATATGACTCGAGACCTTCGCGCCTTCGCGTGCAAGCCCCTGGCCGTGGCGATTGCGGCCGTGTTGAGCGTGACTCTGCTAGCGCAGGAACGCGATCGGTCGAGGATTCCTGACAAGTACAAGTGGAATCTGGCGGACATCTACCAGACTGACGGGGCGTGGCGCGCCGCGAAGGACACGCTCGCCGCAAACCTGCCGCAGCTCGGTCAGTACCGTGGCACGCTCACCTCCAGCGCGGCGACACTCGCCAACGCGCTCGAAAAGCAGTCGGCGTTCGACAAGGAGCTGTCCAAGCTCTATGTCTACGCCAGCATGCTGGCCGACCAGGATACGCGCGACTCGGCACACGAGGGCATGCGGCAGCAAATGGTGCAGCTCGCATCGCTGTTCAGCGCGGAGTCGTCGTTCATCGAGCCTGAGATTCTGAAGGCCGACAAGGCCACGGTGCAGCGCTACCTTGCCACCGAGCCGCGCCTGAAGGTCTACGGCTTCTATCTGCAGGACGTGCTGCGCCGGGCGACCCATACGCTGAGCGATGCCGAAGAGAAGCTGATGGCCGATGCCGGCCCGACGCTCGGAGCGTCAGGCAGCGCCTTCAACATGCTCTCGAACGCCGACTTCCCTTACCCAAGCGTCACCTTGAGCGATGGCACGGTGGCGAAGCTGGACCAGGCGGGCTTTGCCGCGCTGCGCGCCCTGCCGAGCCGGGCCGATCGCGAGAAGGTGATGAAGACGTTCTTCGAAGCGCTCGGCTCGTTCAGCCGCACCTATGGCGTCATCATGAACGGTGAGGTGCAGAAGGTGGCCTTCATCGCCAAGGCACGCAAGTATCCGACCTCGCTCGAAGCGATGCTTGACGGGCCAGGGATTCCAACATCGGTGTACTCGCGTCTGATTGACGGCGTCAACAAGAACCTGCCGTCGTTTCATCGCTATCTCTCGCTGCGCAAGCGGATGATGAGACTGGACACGCTGCACTATTACGACCTGTATGCACCACTGGTCGGTTCGGTCGCTCTCAAGTACACACCTGAGGAGGCGCAGGAACATGTGCTCCAGGCCGTCGCACCGCTTGGCCCTGACTATCAAGCGACGATTCGCAAGGCCTTCAGCGATCGCTGGATCGATCTCCTGCCGACAGAGGGGAAGCGTTCGGGCGCCTATTCCAACGGCGGCGCCTACGATGTCCATCCGTACATGCTGATCAATTTCAACGGTCAGTACACCGACGTCAGCACGGTGGCGCACGAACTCGGGCACACGATGCAGAGCTACCTCTCGAACAAGACGCAGCCGTATCCGCTGGCCGGCTATCCGATCTTTGTGGCCGAAGTGGCGTCGACCTTCAACGAGTCGCTGCTCATCGATCACATGCTCAAGAGCATCAAGGACGACGACACCAAGCTCTCGCTCCTGGGTAACTATCTCGAGAACATCAAGAGCACGGTGTTTCGCCAGACGCAGTTCGCCGAATTCGAAGTGCGGATGCACGAGATGGCGGGGAAGGGACAGCCGATCACGGGCAACGCGTTGGCCAAGCTGTACATGGACATCACCAAGCGCTACTACGGCCACGACCTGGGCATCTGCGTCGTCGACGACTACATCGCGAACGAGTGGAGCTACATTCCGCACTTCTATCGCGACTTCTACGTGTTTCAGTACGCCACCTCCTTCACAGCGTCAGAAGCGCTGGCGCAGAAAGTGAAGGCGGGCAATGCGGAGGCGACGAAGAAGTATCTGGCGTTTCTCTCGGCTGGGGGATCGAAGTACCCGATTGACTTGCTGAAGGACGCCGGCGTCGACATGACGAGCGACGAGCCTCTCACCTTGACGATGAAAGAAATGAACCGGGTCATGGACGAGATGGAAGCAATCCTCGCGCGCCGAAAGTAGCGCGCCCTGTCGAGGTGGTGTGATCCATCGTCTGGCAGGCTGCACACCAAGGGTTGACCGTGACCATCATTCTCAACCGGTGCATCGTTCGTTCGTGGCAGACCGGTGACATCCGGTCGCTGGTCGCCAACGCCAACAATCACAGCATCTGGCGCAACCTGCGCGACCGGTTCCCGCATCCCTACACGCGCCAAGACGGTGCGCGATTCATCAGGCATGCTCGCGAGGCCCGGCCGGAGACACATTTCGCCATTGTTGTGGGCGATCGGGCCGTGGGTGCGATTGGTTTCGAGATTCAGCCGGATGTCGAACGGGTCTCTGCCGAGATCGGGTACTGGATCGGAGAAGCCTACTGGGGACGTGGCATCGTGTCCGAGGCGCTGGTCGCAGTGACGGCGTACGCCATGGACGCACACCACCTCACTCGCGTGTTCGCGCTGCCGTTTGCCAATAACTCCGCGTCCTGTCGCGTGCTGGAGAAGGCTGGCTACGTGACAGAGGCACGGCTACGTCGCAGCGCGATCAAGGACGGAACGATTCAGGATCAGATTCAGTACGCATTCGTCCCTTGACGTGCGCACAATGGTTTGACCGCAAGCCGCGGATAGCGCGTCCTGGATGTAGGCGGTTACAACCGTTCGCATGATGATGTTCACCACACCACCGGCGATGCCGACCACAGATGCCCGACTCACGGCCGTGATGGCGCGCGACCGGCGCGCTGATGGTGCGTTTGTCTATGGTGTCCGCTCCACCGGCATCTTCTGTCGGCCGTCGTGCCCCAGTCGACGGCCGACACGCTCTGGGATCGATTTCTTCACGACCCCGGCCGAAGCCCGCGCCGCGGGTTATCGCTCGTGCAGGCGCTGCCGGCCCGAGACTGTTGACCCGTGGGTCGACAAGATTCGGCGCGCATGCGTGTATCTGTCGAACGTCGACGGGCGGCCGCTGCTCAGTACTCTGGCTCGCCGGCTGGGCGGTAGTCCGTACCACCTGCAGCGAAACTTCAAGCGCATCGTGGGCGTCACACCACGGCAATTTGCCGACGCGCGTCGGCTCGCGAAGGTG